>CBEULQ010000848.1:0-1789 GCA_965543975.1 uncultured Desulfocucumis sp.
CATCCCGGTGGAGGAAATAGCAGCCGTACTCCTTCATCAGAGACTTCACCCGTTCAGCTGCATCCCGGTGAATCACCACCGACTGCTCCGAAGCGCATATCAGCCCGTTGTCAAATGTCTTGCTCATGATCAGGTCCGTGACCGCCCTCTTCAGCCTGGCGCTGCTGTCTATATAGCAGGGAACGTTTCCGGGTCCGACCCCCAGGGCGGGCTTGCCGGTGGTATAGGCGGCCCTTACCAGCCCGGCCCCCCCGGTGGCGATAATGGTTGCCACTCCGGGGTGCTTCATTAAATATCCGGTGGCTTCAATGCTGGACTTTTTCAGCCAGGATATGCAGTTTCGCGGCGCCCCGGCCGTTACCGCCGCCTCCAGCATTACTTTCGCTGCAGCAGCGCTGCACCCCTGGGCTCCGGGATGAAAGCTGAAAATTATGGGGTTCCGGGTTTTCATGCAGATAAGGGATTTGAACATTGTGGTGGAAGTGGGGTTGGTCACCGGCACCACCGCCGCCACAACCCCCAGAGGCTCCGCCACCTCCAGGTATTCCTCCTCCTCGTCCTCCCGAATTATGCCCACTGTTTTCTTGTACTTTATGCTGTGATAAACCGCCTCGGTGGCGAAAATGTTCTTTGTTATCTTATCCTCGTATACACCCCGGCGGGTTTCTTCCACCGCCATTTTGGCCAGTTCCATGTGTTTGTCCAGCCCGGCCATGGCCATGGCCTGGACAATGTTATCCACCTGATCCTGTTCCAGGCTCATAAATTCCCGGCCGGCCTGCACTGCCTTTTCCACCAGTGCATCTAGTTCAGAATATGATTTATCGGGCTTTCCTTCTTTTACAGCCGTTTCCGCCAATCCCAACACCTCACAGTAACTCATTGTATACTTCCATTATTCCACCGGGGTGCTTTAATATGCCTTCCTACTAAAGCATATCAATTAAAGAAACTTGTCCGTGAACACGGTATGGCAATTTCAAAATAAATTTTTCAAAATAGCTAAATAGTGAGAAACTTTTTTTAAATTATTGAATCTAACAAGTAAAAATGTGGGCGGTGATATGCCTGAAACAACATAAACAAATAGAGAAACATTTGAATAACTGCCTTATTTGTCAAAATGAAATTAAAACTCTTACAAAAACATTGCAAATAATTAAATCTGTAAAAGTGCCGCCAATGCCAAGGGATTATTCCAAAATTACGTCCGTATACTTAAAATAATTCCCCTGAAAGGAAGTGTTAATAATGGCAAGGATAGGTATTATCACCTGCTCTAATTGCACTCAAGACTTGGATTGCGCCTCAGTTGTTTGTTTAGCTGATATGCGAAAAAGAAAAGGTTTTTTTAAAGACTATGCACCCGATGAAAGACTGGATCTCGTAGGAATAATCAATTGTTCCGGTTGTCCCACTGTGAGTGCCCATCAAAAAATAATGCGACGGGTTCGTTCCATTGCGGATCTTCGGGTTGATGCCATACATTTCTCTTTTTGCATGACGGCTCTATGCCCCTTTAAGCAGAAGTATGAAGAAGTTATTAAGGAGGCTTACCCGGAAATTAAAATTGTTATGGGTACTCATACGCCTGCCGATCCAACAGCATTTCGGCAGGAAGTAAAGGATTTATTATGTGCTGATCGATTTACAATGTCAGATTTAATCAAAGGACGGCCTAAAAACCAATTCTTAAAAAATGAATGATATAAGTGAAGCTCGAAATCTCTGACCTTAGCTGAACTTTCCCTTTAGACATCCATGCCGCAGGAGCGGCACCATTAGAAGG
>CBEULQ010000849.1:0-1783 GCA_965543975.1 uncultured Desulfocucumis sp.
ACATCCTTTAATTCCATTTTGCGGGTCCGGAACGCCTCCTCCAGCATGGATTTAATGCTGTTGTAGGCCTCGTCCTTACCGCATATCCCGGAGAATTCCATAATCACCCCGAAGGTGTCCGGGGAAAGTCCCACACCCACCGCCGCCGAGATGAGTTGTCCGGGTTCTGAACTTACTATGTATCCGTAAGCAGTGGGCACCAGAGAACCCGGGGGAATAACCAATTCCGGGTCTAGTTCCGCACCCGGAGGCAATATGCTGCTTACCCTAATTAAATTTATATTACCAATTCTACCCGACAGCAGGGCATTGTCAAAGGCGGTAAGTGTACTTTCCCCTTCGGCCGCAGCTGCGGTTAAAAAGTATTTTTTAGGTGTTGGTAGCATGTCTAATCACCTTCCCTTTTATAGTTGGCTTACAAACAAACAATAAAAATTATAAACACTTATATAGTAAAAAACAACAATAATTTTTCATATTGCCTTAAGGTCGGTTTTTTACCTAACGAATAGTTATCCCCATACCGAGGGAATATATTTAAAGGTTTTTTGATTTTAAACAAGGAGGTTTCGGTTATGGACAAAACCGTTCTGGCTACCTTTTCCATGCGGGACATTGCCGAACAAGCAATTCAGGAACTAAGAAACAAAGGTTTTAATAATGAGATATCAATCGTTGCCAGAGAAGATCAAAAGGCTGATTGGGTGGCTCAAAGACATGCCCCCGCCACTGGCGGGGACACGGCGATGAACGGGGCGGCAACCGGCGGGGCCATTGGAGGTTTAATAGGTCTTGCGGCCGGTATAGGAGCCCTTGCCATACCGGGTCTGGGTCCGGTTCTGGCGGCCGGCCCAATTTCAGGACTGCTTTCCGGAGCAGCCAGCGGGGGTATAGCCGGGGGACTGGTGGACTGGGGAATACCGGCGGAAAGGGGACGTTTTTACGAGGGCAAGGTCAAGCAGGGCAACATGCTGGTTACAGTGCGCTGCGGCCGGGAAAAAGCCGATGAGGCCGCCGGGATATTGCGGGCACACGGAGGCCGGGACGTAGAAACCCATTAGCCAAAATATTCCGGTAATAAAGCCCATTTTTTTGCAGATAATAATCCCGGTAGCCATTAAGGCTAAATTTTTCAAGGGAGGTACAATTATGGATCAAGTATTCCAATTGCACCAATCAATCCAGCGCCTTCGCCAGGAAATCAACCAGATCAGCAGCATCGCCCAGCAAATGGCAGGACAGATGCAGGCCCAGAGAGGCTTCACATCAACCTTTACCCCGCTTGCCACGGGATTTAACCCTTATTCCAGCACCGGAATTTTCGGCCAAACACCTGGCTTCGGGGCACAGACCGGCACCTTCGCCGGTCAAACAGGAACATTAGCCAGTCAAGCCGGAGGCCAAGCAGGCATGGGGGCATGGGCAGGTCAGGCAGGCATGTGGGGTCAGGCAGGTCAGGCAGGTCAGGCAGGCATGTGGGGTCAAGCAGGTCAGGCAGGTCAGGCAGCCCAGAGCGGTCTGAACCAGTTAGGTTCGGCATTCCCGGGTTCAGCCCAGTACAGCTACGCCACTAACCTGGCAGGCGGCCAAAGTACCGGAATGTTAGGCGCAAGCACACCATATGCCTCACAGAACCCAAGCACCAATGCCCTGTTCCAGAGTACCTATTCACCTTATCAGGCAAACCAGTTCGGCTTCAGATAAAAAACTCCAATCAAATTTGTATTTTTAACCGGTCACTTTTAGTGACAGGGTATTATATTTAAATAAAATGTAAAATTAT
>CBEULQ010000850.1:0-1780 GCA_965543975.1 uncultured Desulfocucumis sp.
TAAGAACTATTTCTACAAAAGTGAATTTTCGCCAACCCAATGGAGTATGGTCTGAGCTCTGGTTGGCTCCCAAGTTTTGGGGGTTTATGTTTGGGGAAGGTACTATCCTAGCGTAATACTCTTGGCTTTGAATTATGTAAGCATAATACTTGCAACAATTATATTTGCTTTTGTTACAATTAAATTTAATCAGGCGCAAAAGAAAAACAAATTAGTTACAGTAAAGGTTAACTGATAAGCTTAATGACTAAATTTAATAATTTGGCTTAAAGGTCATTTAATAATTAAAGGAGGATTAAATAATGATTAAACTGATCGTTTTTCACAGCGGAAATCCAAATTGAATGAGTTGTCAAAAGGCTATAGGTATAGCCAAGACTATGCAGGAAAAATTCGGTGACAAAATAGAACTGAACATATACACAAATGATTCGGATGAGGCAAAAGCTTATACACTGTTATCTTCTACAAATGTATTTGTAAATGACCAACTAGTTCCCAGAGATATAGCATTGGACAAAAAAGGGATGAATGACTACCTAACTCAAATTATAAACCAGTAACCCTAAAAGGAAGTGAAATAATGATAAAAATAACTGTGTATTCCAACAAACCTCCCGGTAAGGGCTGAAACAGACTAATCGCCCTGGCCGGTGCGGTTGAGGACGCTTATGCCCCGGATGTGGAAGTAGAGGTTATTTTTTATAAGGGGGACGTACCTGATATGCCCGTACCACCCAATATAGCGATGGAAGACAAGCTATTAGGTAAAGATATTACGGCAGGGAAATTAGAGGAAATACTTATGGAACTAATTCCGGAATAATTTGTCGAAACTATTTGAGACCATTTCTTTTTCGAAATGGTCTCTTGTTATTTAATTCTGGCCATCGCATATGAAACAGACCAGATTGTTATATATACGTAGACGTAATTTCTGTTTGACGTGGTCAAGTGAAACGCTCTCTCACTGAAGTCCGCATCAATGGTACAGTACTTTTTCCTTTTGCTGGCCTTGAGGGACAGATACTTCGGACATCTGTACAGGCTTATATAGCTGTTGAGGTTGTTTAGCTGTGAGTTGACTCTTGGAACTGGCTTTAAGAGGGATCTTTCCTGTGAAAAGGCTGGGGTCTCCAAGTTGAGTTGCAAGAGCGGCTGCCACTGCTCCAAAGGCAGCGTGGCCGATGAATTGACTTAATACTGTCTTGGGAGAAGACGGTTTTACTTTGGTTAATCCAATACTTCCCATAGCACCATAAAGGGCTGTCCACATGAACATTCCAGAGGAAGCACCTTTAAATAGGGCTTTATCCTTTCCTGTAATGGACAGAACATATGTTATTGTAACACCCAACACACCAGCAATGGTAGCATCACCTAAAATTCCGACAAGCTTACCCTTTGGCTCCGCCACTTTGTGGGCGGGGAGCAGGATTCCAGTTGCTGCATCAGTGCCATTAAACTCTGCCCACTTCAACCTCTTGGCGATTTCAAGTATACTAAGCTTGAGAATATTACCTCCGAGCCCTGCTATCGCACCAAGCAATAACCGGTCTTCAATCTTTGCCACCTGCCAGCACTCCTTTAACAAAACTATAATGCTATTGTGCGCCAGGATCTGATTGCCCCATCCTGGTATAATGCTGGCGAGATGTGCATAAATCTCCATCCTGATTACTATCTGGTTAGCTTATCTCTTTCATAAATCCAGGTTGACACAGCTGCCAACACCAGCCCATAAACTGAGGCACCTAAAAAATTAGATATGGTACTTCCA
>CBEULQ010000851.1:0-1779 GCA_965543975.1 uncultured Desulfocucumis sp.
CGTAACAGTGGTAAATTATTTTCAATTTATCCCCCCACTCCCCCGAAGGAATGCAATATCAGTGAGAAACAATAATATATGTACCATTTTCAAGATCGTGTACCGTGGCGTCCAGAATCCTCGAAAGATATCCGGCAGTCTTTTCCCTGGATTCCTCATCAGTGGCGTAAAAAATTGGAGCCCCTCCGGCCACCATTTTCATATCCAGGGTTACCACCGCAAGTATTGTATTTTTAGACCCGCCCTCACCCATTTTTCCCCGCCGCCTTCCGGCCTGCCTGAGTTGCCAGCGGCTTGCTTCTGGCGCTTTCCAAAACCGGAGTTCTTTTAACCGCCAATAAAAGAGCTTCCATGTCCTTTTCCACCGGAAGAATATATAATCCCACTTCCCCGGTATCCACGTTTTTTCTGGCCAGCGGAGTCAGTTCAGGCGTATCCACGTCCTTTTTTACACCCAGAATTACCGCGGCTGTATGGGCTATGGCCATGCGCTGCCCCAGATCGTGTATGGTTGCCCTGGCATTGGCGTTCAGAGGAGTTATTTTAACCGCCAGTCCTTCATTTAGTATTTTCTCTCGCATTTCCTTTAATCCAACATTCATTATGCCAATCTCATCAACTTTCAGTATGGCGCCTTCGAAAGATAGCTTTGCGGCTTCCACCCTGCAAATATCGCCTATGGATTCACCTGACATAAATATACGGCTCAAAAAAATTGAAACGGCAGCCACCGCAATGGCCGCAAAAACCCCGCCCAGATGGAAGGCTGTGCCGGTCAGCACTGCGGTGGCCATAACCAGGTAATTTCTTGCTTCAAAGGTTCTTGCTATACCCTCTATATAATCATTTCCTCTTTGAACGAGCTCATTTTCCTCCAGACTTGCCAGTGTGGCCCTTTCCATGCCCCTGATTTCCCTGAATTGCTGTGCCGCCAAAGCAAGAAAGGTAACCGCCGCAAAATCCGGCTTCAAAATAGCCGGCACCACCACGGCTCCTATGGCTGAGGCTATTATTCCCAGAGACAGGTGGGCCAGCATACCGTGGGGATATCCAGGATACTGCCGGTAGTCAATTCTCAACAGAATAATCCTTGACAAAGTGCCGGCCATTGTGCCCGCAATGATGATGTCAAGGTATTTGTCCATGGGCTCACCTGATTTTCTTAAAATTGTCCTTGTGTATTTCATTGGCATCGGGATCGTAATCCCCCGATTGCTTACCGTCTTCTTTATTGCTGTCTTTTTTTGCGCCTGTCTTACGGGGACCGAGGAACCCGGTAAATTCCCTGTCCATAAAAGATGACAGTCTGCTTTTAGCCTTACCCATTCCCCCGGAACTGATCAACAGGTACGCCCCTCCTGCCACCAGGGTAATTCCCAGAATCCAGGCCAGCGCCGTCCAGGAGCCGCCGCTGCGGGCGGGTTCGGCTCCCTTGACACCGGGTAAGCCGCCGCCTCCACCCGGTGAAGTGGTAATACCAAGCACCGTTGGTATGGCGTCAGCAAAGAGGGCAACGCCGTTGGCGGCCTGCTGCCTGCTGTTGGTGTGGGTACCCGCCTCAATCAGCAGGGCTGTGGGCATTAAATCCTGGTTGTAATTGCCCTTGGCCATAAAAATTTCCTTTACAATACCAGGATGGGTTTTGTTGGCATAAGCCATCATCTTTTTGGCAAAACCCAGGTTTGCGTTCATATTCGGGTTTTGCCTGCCAATCACCAGTCTTAACTGCGCTACATCTTCATTTGAAATCTGCTTTTCGTAGTAAGAAGGATCCGGAAT
>CBEULQ010000852.1:0-1773 GCA_965543975.1 uncultured Desulfocucumis sp.
AAACTGTAATATGGAGTATATTTTTTATTCGGTGGTTACGATTCAACACACACACCCCTATCGCCGGTTCTAAGTTTGTTACTACCCATGAAAAAAGTTTTTAAGTTACTTGTATCTGGCGCTCCGGTGGTTCCCTCCGTGCGCTGCGCAATTTTCCTTGTAGTTCGTGTAGACTCCCGACTTCTGACTCCTGAGATTCTAATTAATCATGTTGGTGATCTTTCTCTCCACGATAAAAAGCAGTAAAACGACGGCCACGATAAAGGCAGCCATAATGAAGGCCGCAGAAGTCAATTTTTGGTAATCCAGAGCCATGAACATATTGTTCATGTAGTGCTGCAGCATATAGATGCTGTTATGGGGATATTCTCCGGAGATAAGATACGTCTCCCGAAACACTTTAAATGAATTGATAATCGAGATAACAAAAACAAAGAAAGTCGTGGGGGTCAAATAAACCAGGGTTATTCGGAAAAACTCCTGCCGGCGGCTTGCCCCGTCGATCCTGGCCGCTTCGTAGTATTCAGCCGGTATATTTTGTAATCCGGCCAGAAACAGGATTACGCTGTAACCAATGTTTTTCCATAGATAAATCACCAGCACTACAATTCTGGACCAACTGGTTTTCATCCAGTCCACGGGCGGGTAACCCAGGGCATGGATCAGGAAATTTAAAACGCCGTTCAAATCAAAGAAAGCCTGCCAGACCAAAACTACCGAAGCTACGGGTACCACCAAAGGAGTTATCATGATGGTGCGAAACAGGTTCCGGCCCTGTAATTTTTGGTTCAATAACAAGGCCACTCCCAGGGAGAGAATCATATTAAGAGGTACACAGATTAAAGTAAACTTGGCTGTATTCGCCAGAGCTGATAAAAAGCTCGGGTTTTTTAACAAAGCGCCGTAATTATGTAATCCAACAAAAGTACCGTTAATGGGACTGTCCACCAGGGAATAGTAAAAGCCGGTGACAAACGGGAGCAAATAAAAAAGAGAAAAACCCAGCAGGCTGGGCCCGAGGAAAAGCCAGGCCAGGCAGCCGTTATTAGTTTTTAATTTTCCAGTTCACAACTTTACCACCCTAATCGTGATGGACCAAGCAACGGCTTAATCGAAATCCCGAGCAATCGAGCGCCCGGTAAATGACGGAAGCAAAGCGCATCGTAGCATAGAAGAATATTTTTCTTTGTATCCTGCGGATCGGCAGTAAGAATGGGAACAGCTGAGTAATTCTTTTTCTTTTCATGTCCGCGCCTCCTTTCGGCAATATAAAAGCCTGTCCGATTCGGCAATTTCATCTTACCGAAATCAGGCAGGCGATGTTGGAATTTTAACTTATCAAAATCTTAATAAATTCTTATGAAGAACTTATTATTTTCTTATGCTGTTGTATACAGCTAATGCATCGGTAATATTATACTGTTCCGAATGGTGATCTCCTTTTGCACCAGCTGAAATCAGAATATATTCTTGTTTACCCTCTTTGGCGAGACTCGCAAGACATAGACCCGCTTCATCGGTGTAGCCAGTTTTCCCTCCTAAGATTTTCCCGTCGGCGATGCTCTGATTGTTAAGTTCTTCAAACATGGTACTGTAAAAGGTTATCCCGTCAGGGTGCTTATTCGTTGGCGGTGTGGAATGGCGTGATGAAGTAAAAATCTCCCGGAAAGTATCGTTTTGCAAAGCATAGCTTAGAAGAATAGCCAGATCTTTTACTGTTGTGTAATGGTTTTCATTCTGAAGTCCAGTTGAGTTCTCAAAATGTGTGTTGTG
>CBEULQ010000853.1:0-1768 GCA_965543975.1 uncultured Desulfocucumis sp.
ATTATTAACACAACAATACGTTTTTAAAAAAATAATATTGAGTTAAAAGGAAAAGAACTTAATATCCCACAGCGAGATAATATTTGCCCGGAAGTTGCCTGGCCAGGCCCTTTAATTCCAGAAACATTAATGCCGCCAATACCTGCTGGGCAACCAGGCCGGACTTTTCCACCAGTTTATCCAGTGCAACCGGTTCAAGGCTTAACATCTTCAATACAGCTTCCTCATCCGCACTCAGGCGGGGGAGCCCCCTTTTCAGTTCCCGGCTGCCGCCAAATAGCCGGTTAACTCCCAACTCATCCAATATATCTTCCGGCCCGTCCACAAGCCTGGCTCCCTGTTTAATTAAACGGTTGGGACCCACGCTTAAAGGGGACGATACATTTCCAGGCACAGCCATTACATCCCTGCCCTGCTCCAGGGCTATATCCGCGGTTATCAGAGCACCGCTCCGGGCGGCCGCTTCAACAACCACCACGGACCTGGAAAGGCCGCTGATAATACGGTTACGTACCGGAAAATGCCAGGGTTCCGGCTGTGATCCCAGGGGGAACTCACTTATAACAGCTCCGCTTTCGGCTATATCATGCTTCAAATTTTTGTTCTCCCTGGGGTATACCACGTCAATACCGCATCCCAGTACCGCGATGGTGCGGCCGCCTGCTGTAAGGGTGCCCCTGTGGGCCGCCGTATCCACGCCCCTAGCCAGTCCAGATACCACAGTAACCCCCGCTGAGGCGACTCCCGCAGCCAGCCGTTCTGCCACAGCCAAACCGTAGGGGGTAGCTTTCCGTGAACCTACAATGGCCACCGAAAGCAAATCTGCGTTATCAAACCTTCCCTGCATAAAAATACCCGGTGGTGGATCAAAAATGTTCTTTAGCATTTCCGGGTATGAGGGGTCACCTATGTCTATAAAATCAATTCCTAGTTTTTCCAGTTTGCAAAATTCCAGCCGGGGGTCAATAGTCTTGCGCAGCATGGCTATCTCCCTGGCATGTTCCGGGGTAAATCCCCCGGTTGAAACAAGTCGGTCTTCGGTTGCCTCCCAGGCCCCTGCTGCAGACCCGAAGCGTTCCATCAAATGCCATACCCTTTTGGCCGCGCCGGGAAGCAATATCTGCCAGCCAAGAACACATTCTCTTTCGTTCACCATATCACCCCAGGCTTTTGCTTCCACATTTACCCTATACATTTTATGCACATTCGGGAATAAAAGAAAGATTTCCTGCACAACAGCAAAAAAATGTTGTTTGACCTAAAACAACGAAACGGCGAAATACAATCGCCGTTTTCAACCTGGCATAAAAAATGCCACAAGTATATATTTAACCGGCATCAGGCTTCTGCATATTCATCAGCATAAAGTGAATTGACTCCATGTCGGTTTGGAGAGATTTTGCCCCGGTCTTCAGGTTGCTAAGGGTTGTAGATACCTTCTCCGCAAAATCCTTTGCCGTTCCCAGTTTCCTATCACAATCCGGATCCATGCCCAGGACCAGCAGTACTAGTATGAGAAACAGGGAATAGGGATTGGTGCCGCCCATTCAGATAAACCTCCTTCCGCCCGTCTTAGTGTTTTCTATATTCTATGCCACGCTTTAATTAACGGTGCTCCGGCCAGTATCCCAGGTGTTTGATCCTGAGGCCGTTCAAAAACAAGTATGGCGCGGAAGGCGAAGCCGGACAGTGCGGAGCGTACCGAAAGTACAGAGGTGAGGGGACACACCTCTTTCAGAGGAATGTCCCCAACGTATAATGTCCCCAA
>CBEULQ010000854.1:0-1765 GCA_965543975.1 uncultured Desulfocucumis sp.
CCTTTAATATCATTCTCATTATTCCAAATAATTCCTATGATTAATAAGTCTTTGTTATAAAAGGTTTCCATATTTAGATATAATCATGGTATAGGTTCTTCAAACAATGTAAAATGTAATATGTCAAAATTAGGATAAGCGGCAACTATAAAAGTCAACAAACCAGATAAATTGGCATGTAGTTCCAACCCCATTGAGCCGGTCTTTACCGGATGGTCCGGAGATGCGTGCACGATTTTCCAAACCGAAACCGCCCAATATGGCGGTAGAAACCAAGGGAAGGTGAAGCCATGGATCACCCGGTTCTCGATCTGTTTCATCCGCTTTTCCGCAAATGGTTTGCCGAAAAGGTGGGCGCGCCTACCGATATTCAGGTCCAAGCCTGGCCCCACGTTGCCAAAGGCGATCATGTCCTAATAACAGCTCCCACTGGCAGCGGTAAAACCCTGACCGCTTTTCTCTGGGCATTACAAAAGCTAATTACCGGGGATTGGCCGGGTGGCCGGGTACGGGTCTTGTATGTTTCGCCTCTGAAGGCCCTCAACAACGACGTGCAGCGCAACCTGTTGAAGCCTCTCCAGGAGCTGCGTGCGTATTTTGAAGAGGAGGGTGAAATGTTTCCCCCTATCCGGGTACTCACCCGCAGTGGTGACACCCCGCAAAACGAACGCCAACAGATGCTGCGCAGGCCGCCCGAGATACTGATCACCACGCCTGAGAGTCTCAACCTGCTGATCAGCTCCAGAAACAACCGCATAATTTTAAACGGGGTGGAAACGGTTATTCTGGACGAAATCCATGCCGTACTGGACAGCAAACGGGGCACCCACCTGATCACGGCGGTGGACCGGCTTGTTCCTTTGGCGGGCGAATTCCAAAGAATCGCCTTATCCGCCACGGTACGTCCCCTGGAACCGGTGGCCCAATTTGTGGGCGGCCTTAAAGCACGGCAAGCCGGCGAGGATTACCATTATGAAAAACGGCCGGTGGTTATTTTGAAATCGGCCGCCAAAAAACACTATAGCCTGACCGTGGACGCTATTGAACAGAACAATGACGGGGTTGAGGAGGGGGATCAAGACGCCCTCTGGCAGACATTAGCTGCCGCCTTGTCCAGGATGATTCGCGAAAACACCGCCACCCTGGTGTTTTGCAACAACCGCCGGGCAGTTGAAAAACTGACCCGTTATATCAATGATGCCGCAGGCGAGCCCCTGGTCTATTCTCATCATGGTTCCCTGGCCCGGGATATCCGCTTGGCGGTGGAACACAAACTTAAGATAGGTGAGCTGAAAGGAATTGTGGCCACCAATTCCCTCGAACTGGGAATCGATATCGGCGAACTGGATACGGTGATTTTGGTGCAAAACCCGCCTTCGCTGACTGCTGCCATCCAAAGGATTGGCAGGGCCGGCCACAGTGTGGGCCAGGTGAGCCGGGGGATTTTATTTTCCATTTGCGGACGCGATTTTGTGGAAGCCGCGGTGGCTTCACTCAACCTGCCCGCGGCAGAGATTGAGCCCATCGCCCCTATTGAAGCGCCTTTGGATGTTCTGGCACAAGTGCTCTTATCCATGACCGCTGTTGAGACCTGGGACTTGGATGAGCTTTACGCCTTCCTCAAGACCAGTTATCCCTATCGCAACCTGTCCCGGAAAAGTTATGACCTGCTGCTGGAAATGTTGGCGGGCCGTTACGCGGATACCCGCTTGCGCGAACTTAAACCCCGCATCATTTTGGATAAGCTGGACCATACAGTCAAGGC
>CBEULQ010000855.1:0-1764 GCA_965543975.1 uncultured Desulfocucumis sp.
TGCCAAATCTTTTAATCTTTCCGGTCAATACATAGGTGGGGCTGGAACACGACGAACTGGCGCGGCAGATGAAAATCGTGAGTGCGGCTAATCCCCTTGTGATATCCGCGATAGAGATCGCCCCATTCTTAATTCTGTTTTGCAATCATCTGTCTATCTTTATACCTTGAATTTAAGCACCAGGGCATTTAACTCCTCCGCCATCCTGTTAAGCGTCTCGGTTGCCGAGGATACTTCCTCCATGGCAGCGGTCTGCTCCTCGGTGGTGCCCGCCACGTTTTGAACCCCGGCGGAAACCTGCTGGGCGGCGGCGGCGATGCTCTGGACCTGCCCGGTAAGCTCCTGGACGGAATTTATAATGTCATTGAAGTTTTGCCCCACTTCCGCCACAATCCTGTCTCCTTGCTCAACCTTTTCCCTGCCGTCGGCCATGGCCTTAACCGCCTGCATGGACTGCCCTTCTATTTCTTCAATCAACTGTTTAATTTCCTTGGCTGATTGTGCCGACTGCTCCGCAAGCTGGCGCACCTCTTCCGCCACCACGGCAAACCCCCTGCCGGCTTCACCTGCTCTAGCCGCTTCTATGGCTGCGTTCAGCGCCAGCAAGTTCGTTTGATCAGCTATATTGGTGATTATTTCGATGAACTGCGTTATATTGCCTATGGCTGCATTAAGCGCATCCACGGAAGCGCCTACCTGGCTGGAAGCCACAGCTATCTCCCGCATCTGCCCGGTTACAGCCTCAATACCCCGGTGACCTTTACCGGCATGCTGCGAAGCTACTGCAGCGTGGCCGGAAACCGCCTGGGTATTTTGGGACATGTTTTCCACAATACTGGCTATTTCACCCACCGTGGCCGCAGTCTCCGAAGCCCCGGCAGCCGTTTGTTGCGACTGGGAAGCCAGTTGCTCGGCGGATTCTTTTATCTCCTTTGAGGAAGCCTTAAGATTATTGACAACTTCTATGAAATTCTGCCGCATCTTGTTCAAAGCTATAGAAAGATCTCCCAGTTCGTCTGAGGAACCGGTTTTAACGGATTCCCTGAAATCTCCCTCAGCAAATTTAACGGCTCCGGATACCATATGCAATATGGGGTTGCGCACCGACCTGCTAAGAAAGATACTCAGGACAATAGCTGCAATTATGGCAAAGATGGAAACAAAATTGGTTACGGCGGCAGTTTTATTAGCAGTATCCATGGAAGATTTTAAACTGTTCCGGACGATTTCATCGTTTTCCATAACCAGCTCGTGCAGCTTCTTTGTGATCAGGTCGGCCAGCGGAAGGTGACTGCGGGCTATACTGTTCATTTCCACAGACAGTTCACGGGCTCTTTCCGTGTTGTTTAATTTCATTTCCTGGTGGTATTTCCAGACCACCGGAGAAAGGTATTCTAACACTCCTTTTTTGTACTGGTTGGTTAAATGTATCAGGTTTTGCACTTCGGGCTTCTTATCTTCCCTGGCGACTTCCAGCAGTTTGCCTTCCATTTGAAGGGTTTTATTCAGGGAATCCTCTACCCGATTGTAATACTGTTCATCACCCAAGGCGATGAATCCCCTGATATTTGCCACGGAGCTTATAAACTCGTTTTCAAGGTTCATTTCCAGTAAAAGTCTTTCGCTTGCCGCACCTATGCTTTTCGCGTTATCTTTTGAAGAATTAATGGAAAAAAAAGAAGTGAGCCCCAATACGATTATTAATAAAACCATCGAAAAGAAACCCAGTGTTATCTTTGTACCAACTTTCCGTTTCATTCTCCT
>CBEULQ010000856.1:0-1764 GCA_965543975.1 uncultured Desulfocucumis sp.
ATTGCGCAAGAAACAATAGCAAAAATCGATGTATTAAGTGACAAGCTCCAATTAATGGCGCAAAATTTCAACGAACTGTACCGTAACATTGAGAATATAAAACCGCTGGTCACCGAGGAAAGTAATTTTAAAGTACTTCATGTATCCGACATTCATAATAACCCTGCAGCAATTCAGTTTATCGGGCGAATGGCCGATCTGTTCCAGGTAAACCTGATTATTGACACCGGAGATATCAGCGATTTCGGTACGCCCCTGGAAGGATTACTTCTTGACAGGATAACGGAACTGTCCGTCCCATATGTATTTGTAGCTGGAAACCACGACTCTCCAAGCATTATCAATAAATTAAAGGAATTGGACAAAAATATCATTGTTGCTCAGGGACAGTTGGAAATAAGCGGATTGACCATCATGGGCTTTAACGATCCCTCGTCCCTGACTAATAGTATTCAGATTCAGCCCCCCGCGATACTAGCCGAACACGTAGCCCGGTTAAAAAAAGAAATTAGCCTATCGAATAAGCCGGTGGATATCATTGCCGTCCACACCCCCTACGTTGCCGGCCGACTGGCAGGTCTGGCACCTATTTTACTTTTCGGGCATAATCATCAATACAGCGTTTCCGAAGAAAAAAACAGCGTTATGATAAATGCCGGCACCAGCGGCGCTTCGGGCCTTGGTACCCTGCAGGAGACGGAAAGAAGGCCATACTCAGTTATGCTTCTGCACCTCCAGAAAAATAACAAAGCCATCCGGCTTATAGCGGTTGACTCCATTCAGGTTGGCAGTATTTCCGGAGAATTTAGCATGCAACGCCACATATTTTATGAACCGGAGTAAAAAAGCGCACCCGTTAGGGTGCGCTTGCTCTACGCGGTTTCTTCCTTTTTCTTTTTACGATCCATGGTGATGATAATGGGTTTTTCCTTATTCAGTATTGTTTCCCTGGTTATAACACACTTGGCTATATCATCCCGGGAAGGTATCTCGTACATGATGTCAAGCATAAATTCTTCCAGTATAGCCCTCAAGCCCCTAGCCCCGGTTTTTCGCTTCAACGCTTCCTGGGCTACGGCTTTCAAGGCCTCGGGCTGAAACTCCAGGGCTACCCCGTCAAGATCGAACAGTTTATCATATTGCTTCACCAGGGCGTTCCTGGGTTCCGTAAGGATGCGCACCAGGGCGTCCTCGTCCAGGGCATCCAGAGTCACTATTATTGGCAGACGGCCCACAAACTCCGGAATCAGACCGTATTTAAGAAGGTCTTCAGGCAGGATGTGGCTTAATATTTCACCTATGCGTATTTCCTTTTTAGTTTGGATATCCGCCCCAAAGCCCATGGTTTTTTTACCGGTGCGGTTTTGAATTATCTTTTCAATACCGTCAAAAGCTCCGCCGCAGATAAACAGTATATTGGTGGTGTCCAACTGGATAAATTCCTGGTGCGGGTGCTTGCGGCCTCCCTGAGGAGGCACACTGGCCACGGTACCTTCCAGTATTTTCAACAGTGCCTGCTGCACTCCCTCACCGGAAACATCTCTGGTGATGGAGGGATTCTCTGACTTACGGGCAATTTTATCGATTTCGTCGATATATACAATACCCTTCTCAGCTTTTTCCACGTCATAATCGGCTGCCTGGATAAGCTTCAGAAGTATATTTTCAACATCCTCGCCCACATAACCGGCCTCTGTCAGGGATGTGGCCTCGGCAATGGCAAAGGGTACATTTAGAAGGCGGGCTAGAGTCTGGGCAAGCAGG
>CBEULQ010000857.1:0-1763 GCA_965543975.1 uncultured Desulfocucumis sp.
TATTAAAACCTTACTTTCATTACGAAATATTTACAGCCGTTTAAATCCGGGCAGTGAACCGAAAAATCAAACCCACATAAAATTAACAATAGAAGAATTGGGATTTCTTATTCTTGAGGAAGTTGAAAATCAAGAGGCTGTAATAGGTCTGTCAGGGAAATTTTGGCAGTCAACTCCGGATATGATCCAATTATCAAACGCTGCCGATTTTATGAATTTTAATCAAACAGGTTCTAGCAAAGCCGCATGGAATTTCTACATAGAAAAAAATGACGATGGAACTGTAACATTGTCAACAGAGACAAGAATTTTATGTCTGGGGAATCAGGCAAAATCTTCGTTCCGTTTATATTGGGGAGTAATAAGACCTTATAGCGGGTGGATACGGCTTGAATTATTAAAAATGATAAAAAAGCAGGCGGAAGAAAAGGAAATACTTTAATGCACTCCCGCCCGGAATTGGAAACAACCTATATGGAAATTTTTTCATATAGGTATCACTTTACTTTCTGATAAAATGGTTTCGGTAATTTCCGCCGCATCCTGCACAAACTTTGGACAGACAGTGGGAATAAGATGCTTCTCTTTTATTATGCTTAACCCTTCTGCCGTGCCCATGTCATAACCGAGCATTTCCCTGCATAAGATCGAACCGTTTCGGGATTTAAATTGTTTTATAAATTTTTCTGTCTTGGTGTACACCTTTTCTTTTGCTTCAGGGTCCTCAATCCGGTAGGTAAGGCCCAGGACCATTAATGCACCGGTGACAGCCCCGCATGTTTCGGCCATACGGCCCATACCTCCGCCAAAAGCAGACGCTAGTTTTATGGCGGTTTCTTTGTCAAAACCAAAATAATGACCATATACAGAAAGTAAGGCCTGAGAGCAGGACAGCCCGCCCTCTTTAAACAAGGCTACTGCTGCGGCAGCGTTTTTAGCCATCTTATAATCTCCTTTCTTAATAGACTGTTTGAGTAACTGTTGTGCATATGTTACCAGGTGCGAACTAAAAAATATTGTATATTCTTGCTGTAGCCGGATATTTTTGATACAAATATCAAAAGGGCTTCACCGGAAGAATATTTATTTCGTGGGTTAAATCCTCCTAAAGGGGGTGGGAATTATCGCGGTTAAGAATAAAAATTGTGAGTTTATCAAATTTTGCCGCGTCCCTGAGTTTCAGCACCTGGAACTATATAGCGGCACTAACGTCGTTCGTTCCGTTTCCCGCCATATTCATTTATTTTTTAGCTTGGGAGTCGGTGAAGGGGGAATTCGAACACATGTCTTTAAAGGCGCTACCCATTATATAACGCCGGGAAGTATTGTTGTTGTCAATATTGGTGAAGTTCACAGCGGCGGCGCCACAGACACCAGGGGATATTCAAGCAGGTCCATAAGAATAGATATGGATTTCTTACGTTGGTTAATATCACTGATAACAGGCCGGGAACAGGAAACAGTCTTCTTTTCCCAACCAGTCATACATGACCGGACTTTATATCAACAGATTCTATATTTGCACACAGTACTGGATCAACCGGTTTCAAAGCTTGAAAAAGAATGCCGTTTACTGGATACCCTGTCCCGGCTAATTGCCCGCCATGCCTGTGAAAGGCCTGAATATGCCGCATTGGGTAATGAATGCACACCGGTACGGCGGGTATGTAATTATTTGAATGAATCCTTTGCAGAAAATGTATCGCTGGAAAGACTGGCCAGTATAGCTGATCTCAGCCCTTTTCATCTGGCCCGCGTTTTTA
>CBEULQ010000858.1:0-1761 GCA_965543975.1 uncultured Desulfocucumis sp.
CTTAAGCAATTAATATTTCATAATAGATATTATATTTTTCTAATTCCTGAAAGGCCAAATCATATTGGCCCAAATAATTATAGATTTCAGCCAACTCCAACAGCAACACAGGTACCGCTATCGAAGCAGTATCTATTTCTATAGCAGAGCGAAAACAGTGAATCGCTACCTCAAAATAACCTGCTGCTTTACTTGCCAAGCCACGTTCCATCCATACTCTCTGCTCCGATATGTTAAACGATCCAGCGGCAAACTCTCCCCGCCCTCTGGCAACAATCGACTTCTGTTCAAATGAATGGACAGAACCGCTCATCAGATCATGATAGCTGTTCAGGTGATTTTGTAAAACCTTGTCTATGGTAAAGAGAGCCAAGGCTCGCTCCTGTGCTTCATTCGCCAAAGATATCCGCAGTTCAGGCGTATTAAGCAATCGGGTTATTTCTTCAGCCAATTTTTCATGGTTCCTCGCCGGTACGAGTACCCCGGCATTTCCCAATGCTTCTTTGATTCCTCCCACATCCGTTGAAACCACTGCCGTCCCCGCCATCATTGCTTCCAGCACCGAATAGGGAAACGCCTCGGAAATACTGGTTAAGGCCACCAAATCGCCGCTTTTATAAGCTGCAGCAATATTAGTAGTATGGCCGGAAAAGATCACCGTTTCCTCAAGTCCCAATTTTTTGCGTAACTCAAAGCACTGCTTGTAATATGCTGGAACGGATATAGAACCGTAAATCATAAATTTCACATCAGGGATTTGTTTTTTCACCAGAGCCGCCGCTTGAATCAACATCTCAATATCTTTGATCGGATCGATCCGGGCTGTGGTGACCACCGTAGGATACGCTGGTTTTTGTCCTGAAGCATGTAAAAAAACGTTTTTATCAACCCCGTTGTAGATTACCTTGATTTTTTCCTTTGGTATGCCAAATTCCCTTTCCCATCGGGTATTGTAATTACAAACCGGAGAGACCTGATCCGCATAGGCATAATTAAGGCTAGTAATCGAATGCACCAGACGAATCAGAAATGTATTTAAAAAAGAGGAATATTCTCTTTTTGACAAATACAGGTACTGTTCACGAAGATAAACGCCATGTTCCGTCAGCATAAAGGGCGTTTTGTTTTTTAATTTGGCCAACACGCAGGGAATACCGCAAAAGGCAGCTGCTGTAGAATGAGTCACATCCACATCAGGAACCGGCGTATTTAAAATATTTAGAAAACGATAGATCCAGCCCAAACTTTGAATGAGGCAATAGATGTCTGGTCGGGCCAAGTTACTGCCTTTAAATAACACATAGTTCAAAATGATCTCTTTGTAAGCTTCCCATGCTTCTTCCGACTTGAAGCTCACCTTGTATTCGTAATATTGAAAATAAAGATGCAGCTCAAGCATAATATGGGCCAGGCGTTTAGGATTTTTCACCGGATTAATAATTTCTTTAATCAGCTCTTCGAATAAAGGAATAAAAAATTGATTAATTTTTGGGACGGTGGTTCGTCTTTTCGATAAAAACGTTTGGGAGAAAGGCGTCGTTAAATGTTCGCTGGGCTCCTCCGTTCCCCACAACGGCATCTTAATCAGAGATACCGTTTCCGGCAATTCGAATTTTTGGGTCACAAAAGGATCCATTAAGACACTATATATAGTGTAGTCAACCGAATCCAATCCCTTCACCAGGATATCACACCATGTGCTGACCCCGCCCTGGTGGAATGGATATGTTCCCTCAGTGGTTAGCAACACTATATATAGTG
>CBEULQ010000859.1:0-1757 GCA_965543975.1 uncultured Desulfocucumis sp.
TGATGGAAAAATCCTCAACCTTTTTGGTTGAGGATTATTTTTTTGAGGAGGGACTGCCTTGACACAGTTAACCAGAGCTTTAACGGGAGAATTAACACCCGAGATAATACGGGTGGCTTCTACGGAGGGAGTGACTCCCGAATCGGTATGTAAAGGTGTAGCTGACGGTACCATTGTTATACTCAGGAATTCCAAACGAAAAAGCGACATAGCGGAAGGTATCGGCAAGGGTTTAAGAACAAAAGTAAGCGCCAGTGTCGGTTTATATGGCAGTGAAGTGTCCGTATCCACCGAATTAATGAAGGTAAAAGCGGCTCTTGATGCCGGTACAAACGCAATCATGGATCTTAGTGTAAGCGGTGACATAGATGAAATGCGGCGAAAAGTGCTGGCCATGGCGTCAAAGCCGGTTGGAACTCTTCCCCTGTACCAGGCGCTGGCTGAAGCTAAAGAAAAATATAATTTGTCAGCCAAAATGAATACTGAAGAATTATTCGGGGTTATTGAGCGACATGCCGCTGACGGGGTGGATTTCCTGGCCTTACATTGCGGGACAACTATGGAAATAGTGGAAAGGGCTAAGAAAGACGGCAGGGTCGATCCGCTGGTTAGCTATGGAGGCTCGCACCTTATCGGCTGGATGCTGTATAACCAGAAGGAAAACCCACTTTACACAGGTTTCGACAGGATTCTGGAGATCGCCAGGAAATATGACGTCACTATCAGCTTGGCTGATGGTATGAGGCCAGGTTGTCTCGCGGACTCCCTTGACGGTGCCCAGGTGCAAGAGCTGGTGGTTCTGGGTGAACTGGTCAGGCGGGCCAGGGAGGCAGGGGTGCAGATAATGGTTAAAGGACCAGGTCACGTACCGTTGCACCAGCTCAAAGCAACGGTTGTCCTGCAAAAAAGCCTTTGCAAAGGGGCCCCCTACTTTGTTTTCGGGCCGCTTGTTACCGATATAGCCGCAGGCTATGACCATATCAGCGCAGCCATCGGGGGAGCCATCTCCGCCTGGGCGGGGGCGGAATTTTTATGCTATGTTACCGCATCCGAGCATATCGGTTTGCCTGACATTAACCAGGTAAGAGAAGGCGTTATCGCCGCCCGTATTGCTGCTCATGCCGGGGATCTGGCGAAGGGTTTGCCGGGGGCGGCGGAGTGGGATCTGGAAATGTCCAAGGCCAGGAAATTGCTGGACTGGAAGAAGCAAATCCAACTGGCAGTAGACCCTGAAAGAGCACAGTATTTAAGAGAAGAAAGAAGTGACGGTAATTCAGAAGGCTGTGCCATGTGCGGAAAATATTGCGCAATGAAAGTAGTGTCTGAATACCTGGGTAGTTCCATGGAAACTTGTTAAATTAGGAGGGAAATAGTATGACACAGATCCAGGCCGCCCAATCGGGAAGAATAACTCACGAAATGGAAGCAGTAGCTGCAGCAGAAGGCTTAGGTGTGGAAATTATTAAGAACGGGGTAGCATCCGGGGAAATAGTAATCCCTAAAAATATTAATCGAAAACAAATTAACCTTTGCGGAATTGGCCGGGGCTTACGGGTGAAGGTAAATGCTCTTATCGGAACCTCCAGTGACCGCGACTCTATTGATATGGAAAAAAGGAAGCTGGCTATTGCGCAAAGCGCCGGTTGTGACGCCGTAATGGATTTAAGCACCGGTGGGAATATTGCCGCTATGAGGCAGCAGACCCTGGAGTCAGCCGTGGTTCCGGTAGGAAGTGTTCCTATTTATCAGGCTGCAAT
>CBEULQ010000860.1:0-1757 GCA_965543975.1 uncultured Desulfocucumis sp.
AGATAGTGGCCTCGGAGGACGCCGCCACTCCCTTTAATGATCAAAAAATCGCCGAGATTTTCAAGCAGAGGGGTATAAAAATATCACGCCGCACAGTGGCCAAATACAGGGACGAATTGAATATAGCCCCCATTCGAAAAAGAAAACGATATTAAATTAAAGGGGAAGGCCTTTCGCGGACAACGCAAGGGCCTTTTTTATCTCGCTTATATGCTAAAAATCTATGTGGTTTTTGAAGGAACTGTTTTCCCGACGGCGAATAGAATAGCATAATTGATATTCCGGCATAACTGTTACATACTATTGGGGTTAATAGTATGATTAATAGTGGAGGCGGTTATATTTGTACCCGCTGCCAAATATACATGATAGAATACTTTTTGAAGCAAAATAAAACTGGTTCCTGTTCCGGAAGTATAACCGGTCATGACAGGCCGGTTTGTTTTTTAGCTTAAATTAAAGTATAAAATTGGAAATGAAACCAATTGGAAGGGGTGATGCGCATGCCCAAAAAAGGTTTAAGGGATATCGATGTGTCCGGTAAAAGGGTGCTGGTAAGGGTTGACTTTAACGTGCCGCTGGACCAGGAGGGCAATGTGGCCGATGATACCAGGATTAAGGCTGCTCTGCCTACTATTAAATATCTCACGGATAATGGGGCCAAGGTAATTTTGGCTTCCCACCTGGGCAGACCCAAGGGTAAGGTGGACGACCGCTACAGGCTTAACCCCGTGGCGGAGAAGCTGCAACAATTGCTGGGCAACGAAGTTGCCAAGGTAGATGACTGCGTGGGAGACGAGCCCTCCAGGGCTATAGAGAAGATGCAGCCGGGCGACGTGCTTTTGCTGGAAAATGTGAGATTTTATCCCGAAGAGGAAAAGAACGACCCTGGTTTTGCCGCCCGACTGGCCAAGCTGGCGGATGTGTATGTAAACGACGCCTTTGGTGCCGCTCACAGGGCACACGCTTCCACCGAGGGGGTTGCCCGGATAATACCCGGAGTAGCCGGTTTTCTTATGGAAAGGGAACTGGAAATGCTGGGACGTGCCGTGTTCAATCCGGAAAGACCATTTGTAGCTATTCTGGGAGGGGCCAAGGTTTCCGACAAAATAGGGGTTATCGGCAATCTGCTGGAGAAAGTAGATACCCTGATTATCGGGGGGGGCATGGCCAATACGTTCCTCCGGGCAAAGGGGTACGAAGTCGGGAAATCTCTGCTGGAGTCCGATAAGGTGGATCTGGCCGCGGAACTTATGGAAAAGGCAGCTGCGAAGGGTATTCAGATGCTTCTACCGGTGGATCTGGTGGTTGCCCTGGCCGCTGACCCCGACGCTGAGCAGAAGGCGGTTCCGGCGGACCGGATTCCCGAGGACTGGATGGCCCTTGATATAGGACCGGAGAGTATTGATTTGTTTGGTGGGGCAATCAGAAAGGCGAAGACAGTTATTTGGAACGGTCCCATGGGAGTGTTTGAAATGGCTCCCTTTGCCAAGGGTACCTTTGAAGTGGCCAGGGCGCTGGCCGACAGCGGCGCAGTAACAGTGGTTGGGGGCGGGGATTCTGTCTCCGCGGTGAAAAAGGCGGGTCTGGCGGATAAAGTATCCCATATCTCCACAGGCGGAGGGGCATCACTGGAGTTTCTTGAAGGTAAGGTTCTGCCCGGAGTGGCCGCCTTGCAGGATAAATAACAGGAGTCAGAATGACTTGAAGGTTTATCGTCTAGAAACATTCTGAATTCTGACTCCTGACTCCTGAAT
>CBEULQ010000861.1:0-1754 GCA_965543975.1 uncultured Desulfocucumis sp.
CGCATGAAATTTTTTGTTGCTCATCAATGCCACACGGGTGTTTATATCGTTGTTTTCCAAGTAAAAGGCTTGATTTGGATAGTGGGTGGCCATGATTAACGCAAGACCCGTCTCACGCACCAAGCTGACGATTGTTTCCATGACAACTAGTTCGTGTTTGAAATCCAGGTGCGCGGTTGGTTCATCCATAATAATCACTGGAGTCTTTTGCGCCAGCGCCCGGGCAATCATCACCAGTTGAACCTCCCCACCGCTTAGCTGAGTGTATGGCCTGTTTCTGAAACCGGAAATACCCACCAACTCCAGAGCGTTTTCAGCAATGGCCAAATCTTCCGTGGTGGGGGAAGAAAACATGCCTGTGTAAGAAGCCCTGCCCATCAAGACAATATCCAGTACCGTATAGGGGAAGGTTTTCTCATGGGCCTGGGGCACGTAAGCTATTTGCCTGGCTATTTCATGCGGGCGCATTTGATTTATGCTTCTGCCGCTAAAACGTATGTCGCCGCCGTTTAATTTCAATACGCCCAGTATGCAGTCAAGAAGAGTGGTTTTGCCGCAGCCGTTGGGGCCGATAATGCAAAATATTTCTCCCCTTTTTACCTGGAAAGAGATTTCTTCGAATACGCACCGGCTGTCATAACTGAAGCGGGCGTTGTCAACCTCAATCAGTTGCATATTACCACCCTCCTCCCTTAGTTTTCTTGAGAAGGTATACAAAAAAAGGGCCGCCCACCAGGGCCGTCAGTATACCCAGGGGTATTTCCGAGCCGGTTATCATCCTGCCCATGTTGTCCACCAGTATAAGGAAACATGCTCCCAGGGAAAGACTGGCCGGTATCAGCACTTTATTGTCGTTGCCCACCAGCATGCGGCCGATATGCGGCATAACCAGGCCGACCCAACCTATGATGCCGCTGACGCACACGGCGCCTGCGGTGGCCAGGGTGGCAAAGGTTATTACCAGTCCCTTTACCAGGGCGGTATTTACGCCAAGAGCCCTGGCTTCCCTGTCACCCATGGAAAGAACGTTAATGCGCCATCTAACGGCCATCAGTCCGGCAACACCCACTGCCATGGGAATGCCGGCAGTGAATATATCCTGATAGCGGGCTGAGGCAAGGCTGCCCATAAGCCAGAATACTATGGTGGGCAACTGGTTATATGGATCTGCCACATACTTGGCAAAGGAAAGCAAGGCAGAAAAAATAGAAGAAATTATCACGCCTCCCAAAACAAGCATGATGGCAGGGGTGGTGTTATATACCCGTCCGATCATGTAACTCATTAAAACCGCCAGTCCGCCGAAACAGAAGGCAAATATATAAGTGTAGTTCGTTGAGCTGAATAGCAGGATAGCCAGGGCGGCGCCAAAGCCTGCGCCGGATGTAACTCCAAGAATACCCGAGCTTACCAGGGGATTGCGGAACAGTCCCTGGAACGCGGCACCGCTGACGGCCAGGGAAGCTCCCACCATGGCCCCCAGTACGGCCCTGGGCATTCGTATATCCCAGACAACCGACACATATTTATCCTGTAAAAAATACTGTTCGTTGAATGTAAGCTTGTTGAATAGAATTTTTGCCACAGCCCCAACCGGAATAGGGTATCTGCCCAGGAAAAGGGATAGGAATATCAGTCCCAGCGGGCAGAGTACTAAAAACATATAGATCAGCTTTTTTCTTGTCATAATGTGGTAATTACCTCTACCCGTATTAAAGCGTTATAAAAGTAATAACAGTATATTATTCGCCCTG
>CBEULQ010000862.1:0-1753 GCA_965543975.1 uncultured Desulfocucumis sp.
GGACATTCCAATGGATAAAATAATTCTGTCAGGCATGAAATTTTTTGGCCGCCATGGGGTTCTTAGCCAGGAGAGGGATTTGGGACAAAAATTTGAAGTTGACGTGGAAATTTGCCTGGATCTGATTCCGGCGGGAAAAAGCGATGACCTTAATGCTACGGTAAGTTATGCGGAAGTCTTTGCTATTGTGGAAAGGGTGGTGACCGGGCCTCCCAGGAAACTTATTGAGGCTGTGGCTGAGAGGGTGGCCGGCGATATTCTGGAAAACTTCCCCATTGACAGCGTGAAGGTAAGGATTAAAAAGCCCGGTGCCCCGGTGCCCGGGTGTTTTGATTATATGGCGGTGGAGATAGAACGGCAAAAAATGATATGATATGAAGTCGCCGGGGACGGATTCAGCAAAATAATGATATACAGGGCAGGATTTTAAGGAAAGCGGGATGTTGCAGTTGGAAAAGACCATTGCATATATAGGTCTGGGTTCGAATATGGGAGACAAGGAAGCCCATATCCGGCAGGCCGTTGAAATGGTTGCAAATATTCCGGGGGTAAATGTAACAGGGGTTGCTCCCCTTTACAAAACCGCACCGATTGGTTTGACCCGGCAAGACTGGTTTTTAAACACCGTGGCTGAGATTAGCACTGATCTGGCCCCGCTGCCGCTATTGCATAATCTCCAGGAGATAGAAAACAATATGGGCCGGGTCCGCACCATTCGCTGGGGTCCTAGAATTATTGATTTGGATTTGCTTCTTTACGGCCAAGATTATATTAATTTGCCGGAACTTATCGTTCCGCATCCCCGTATGGCTGAGAGGGCTTTTGTACTGGTGCCTTTATTCCGGCTCAAACAAGACATTGTCATCCCCGGTCTGGGCAAAGTGTCTGAATTGGCGGCGGAACTGGCGGGAAAACAACAGGTAACGTTATATCTAGCTTAAAGGATTGTAAATAAATTGAAATCGAACGGGTAGCTTTAGAAAGGCAAACAAAAGGTTTGCTTTTTTTTAATCACTTATTCCGGTAGGTATGGGAAAAGCTGCACGGAGTGCCAGTGGACAGGCACTATCTTTATTTTATACCCATATCATACAAAAGAAGGTAAGCATGAATTCATGAGTTTATTTTTTTACATAAATTGAGGACATTCCTTCCTGAATTTGTTAAAAGCAAGGTGTTTAGCTAACCCAAGAAGGTGTGTCCCATTATATTATAAGGAGGAATGGTTAATGGTCAGGTACGGAAAAGCCGGTTGCGGGACTTGGCTTGCAACTGATATGGAACACCGCAGATACAAATACAAGTGTTCCGCGGAGAGGCAGCCGGAAGTTAAACATACCGTGCTGCCTGATGTTTACATGACACTACCGGCCGGCGAATTCAAAGAATCCAAGTCAACCGCTGTGGATCACGGATTAAAAGACGTGGGAATTGATATAGAAACAGTGAATCAAAGTGTTACTACGCCGGAGGATAAAGAAGAAAAAGAAAATACAGATGATGCCGGGCAGACAGAAAGCTGCTTTCCGGTTGAAAAAAGCTGGCTTGATCTGCTAGCAAAAACGGTGGAACTGTACCTGAAGGGTATTGAGGGTGATATGGAAGCTGTCGATGGGTGGCAGGAACTATCGAAAAGAATCATACTAATGGTGCCTGAAAACAATCTTTTGAAAGCCTATCTGGGCAGCACCATAGCGCTTTTGAGCATGGGTACCCTTAATACAAAGGAAAGGTTCAATAAAGCCGTTAAAAA
>CBEULQ010000863.1:0-1752 GCA_965543975.1 uncultured Desulfocucumis sp.
GTTATAAAAATTAAGAAAATAAATTATAGATATTAATAAAATAAAAATTAATAAAAATAAATTATTGCAATGTAATGTCAGCAAAAAAAGAACACCTGATCGGTGTTCTTTTAATTATACTGATTCCCTATAAACCAGTTTTTCTCCTATACATTTTTACTGGACGGCCTACAGCCCCGTATCTCAACTCCAGTTCCAGGTGGCCCTGATCAACTAGAAAATCCATGTAGCGCATAGCGGTAACCCTTGTCACTTTAATGTTTTCCGACACTTCTTCTGCCGTAAAATTGGCGTCTTTATTGGCCATAAAACTGATCACCTGGTTTAATGTCACCTGATTTAGCCCCTTTGGCAACAAGTACTGCAGGTTTTTATCGGACTGAGAAGCCTCCGCTGGTACCGTCCCATCAGAAGAAGGAGGTGGGGCAACGGCCAGCGGTGTTTCTTTTTGTGGCACTGGGGATATTTCATTTTTGCCGGCAGCCTCCTGGAATGGCGTTAAAATCTGCCGCCTCAAATCGGAGAAGCTTTCCACCATTTGATTAAACGCCTTTACCAATTCCCTGATCTCATAGGGGCCGGACGCTATAACCGGGTTGACACTCTGCATACCGTGTGCGGAGATCTCCCGGGTATCCCGGGTTAATTCCCTCAGAGGCCGGACAATTTTTAATTCAACGTAAAGGCGGATTGTAACCGAAAACAGGATTATCAGACATATAATGACTAAACTCAGGTTCTTCAATGTACCGTAAAGCAATTGTCGGTAAAATTCATGTGGAGCGCCCACATAAATCATACCGATGATGTTGCTGTTGCCGTCATGGATGGGTTTATAGGCAGCCTGATAGATCTCCCCAACAACATCGGCCTCACCCGTATACGCACCGCCGTTCTTCAATACCATCTGTTTAACAACATCAGATGCGGCAGTGCCGATAGCCCTCTGACCGCCCACAGCCCTTACCGTTGTGGCCACCCGCTTATCTCCCAAAAAAATCGTACATGTATCCCCGGTTAAACGGCTGATATAATCAACAATTTCATTATTATCATTAATGCGGGTATTCCCTTTATACAAGATGCCGCCGTCCACATGCCACTGCCCGGAATATTTTAAGTCCAAAATCGCCTCAAAAGTATTCAGATCGCTTTTTGCCTTTTCAACCGCGGCGATCACGGCTTTGTCCCGAATCTGCCAGACCGTGGCCGTCACCAGGGTGGCAGTAAGGATGACCATAAAACCAATTAACAGTAATGTTAGCTGATGGCGAATAGAACTCATCGATTTTGTTCCCACCAATTTTTTATCTAATCATTTAATTCAATTAATTCAATTTTTTATTGATTTAATCCTCCTAAATTACGATGGTTTTTTTGCTGTCGTATAAAAGGGTTCGGTAGGGGAATAACCCCTTCCCGAACCCAAGGCTCACTTAAATCAACCTTTAATGAAAATACCGGTTTAATAACCCCTGCAGGGCCTGGGCGTGCCTGGCTTCGTCCCTGGAAGACTCGTCCAAGACGTCGTGGGCATGGTCGTTACCAAGTTCCTTTGCCTTAACAGCCGCTTCCCTTTTGGACTTATTGGCCATAGTTTCACCATTGAGCATCTTCTCAATGTTTTCTTTCGTACTTGTGGATATAATCCCGTTTAGTTCCGCGAAGTGTGCAGCATGCCGGGCTTCGTCCATGGCGATGGATTCCAGCGCCAGAGCAACTTCGGGATATCCTTCCCTTTGTGCCTGCCGG
>CBEULQ010000864.1:0-1749 GCA_965543975.1 uncultured Desulfocucumis sp.
AAAAGAACTCCGTCAACTGGAGCATCGCCTGAACTCACCGGAGGCACTGTCCCGCTACGACTTGCTGTCTGAAGAATTCCGGCGGCAGGGCGGATATAGGTCCAATGCCAATTTCAGGGATGCAATACCTGAAGTCCAGTCAACTTTTAACTGGAGCATAATGAAATACGGTCTTTCAATAATAATGCAGTCACTGTTTCAATCAGTAGGTTACCACATACCCCCGGGGCTGCGATATGTCAGGCTATATCAGGGCAGACCATATTTCAACCTTTCGCTTCACCAGTGGCTCTTGTATGATGCCCTGGGTCTGGCACCCCGGAAAACGAACGACAGCATGGGAGGACAACTGCCGGAAATTAAAATTAACGAAAAGAAACCGTATGCCGGAGTCAAGGGATTAAAAAGAATCGGCCGCATGTTTAAGTTTCTGCTGGCAGTATCAAAAGCCAAGAGAAAGGCAAAGGAATCTTTCTTTAAGTTAAATAATTATACGGAAGATTTGTTGAAAAAGGATTTCAAGAACTTTGCCAATGAAGAGTTCATTAATACCATGATTGCCAATGCCAAAGTTTCTACGGAATTCGGCCCCGTGATACTCTCTTTAGGCAGTTCGGCTGTTACTTCATACACGATGCTGGTTAATGCGGTGGAAAAACAGTTTCCGGGTAAAGGAAACGCCATGGCCAACGCCATTATGGCGGGGAGCGGTGATATCACCAGCGCGCAGCAGGGCTACCGCCTGGTGGAGATGGCTGAAATAGCCCGCAGTGACCCGGACGCCCGGAGATTCTTTGCCGCCGCACCGTTTAACCCTCTTCTCTGGGATAAAAATTTGCCGGACAATTCCCCGTTTAAACAGTCCTTTCGAAACTTCCTGGAGGAATACGGGCACCGTGGCATTTATGAATGCGATATTATCAACCCCCGCTGGCGGGAAGATCCTACCTATCTTTTGAATATTATCAGGAGCACCATTGAAACCGCCGATTCCGGCAAAATAAAAGCCCGGCAAAAAGAGAAAGCGGACAGGGCCTGGCAGGATATCAGGCAAAAGCTGCCTTTTTACCGCCGCATGCTGGTAAAATCCTTGTTGAAGCAAGCCCTGAAAGGCGCGGAATTAAGGGAGATGACTAAGTCTGTAAGCATTAAGATATATGAACCCGGACGCATGATGTACCAGGAAATAGGACGCCGGTTGGCCGAAAGGGGGATTATTGAAAAACAGGCCGACATCTATCACTGTTCCTTGATTGAAATTTCCTCCATTATCCGGGGGTACTGGGACGGCACGGGGTTGGCCGTTCTGGTGGCCGGGCGTAAGGCCGAAAGAAAAGAGATGGAGGCGCTTTCGCCCCCCGATTTGATTATTGATGAGGCCCCCAGGTTTGCGGAACCCGTCACCAACAGCTCAGGCAATGAACTGACGGGGCTGGGCGTGGCTGCGGGAAGAGCCTCGGGTACGGCAAAATTAATTCACCATCCCGACGAAGGGGAAAAACTGCAGGCCGGGGATGTGCTGGTGGCCCCGTCAACGGACCCGGGTTGGACACCCCTGTTCTTAAGGGCATCAGCCCTTGTAACGGAAACCGGAGGATTTTTATCCCACGGGTCCATTGTGGCCAGGGAGTATGGCGTTCCAGCGGTGGTGAACATTCCGGGTGTGCTGAAGACGATAAAAGATAGTCAGTTAATTACTGTGGATGGTGATGCGGGAAAGGTGTATCTGTAGGATAAAGTAGGAAAAGT
>CBEULQ010000865.1:0-1746 GCA_965543975.1 uncultured Desulfocucumis sp.
TATGTAAACCGCAGCTTTATATTTTAACATACAAATGTCACAAAAAAGCAACATTCAACCTTCCACTTTATATTATGTCAGGGAATTAATGTTATTTTCCTGCTATATAGAAAAGAGGAAGAGAACTCATTAAACAAGCTCCCTTCCACTTTACTATAAGGCAAAGGTCAGGTTTCCGATAACCTTGCTTACTGTGCGGGAACGCAGGTGTTCATCTTTAACCCAGGATGAAAAGAAAAACAGTGCCCCTTCGGTGGGATCGGCCCCTTTTAAGGCATCCCTGGCAGCCCGTATGGAGTCTTTACCCGCGGGGCGTTTAATACTGCCGTTATATACTGGCGAAAACTGGTAGGTACCTTTATTGGACTGGTTAATTACCGCCGCTATTGATTTTGGATAAGCCGGACTTTGCACCCTGTTTAAGACCACGGCGCCCACTGCCACCTTGGCCGCATATGGTTCTGATGCGGCTTCGGCATTAATTAAACGGGCCAGCAAATCAATTTCTTCGGGAGTATGCCCGGCATTTCCCAGGGACTCCTTTTTACCTCCGGTGTCAATATCAGGAATTACCAGTACCTGGCCGGGTTTAATGGTTGTGGTACTCAGATCATTAGCTTTCATTAATTCGGCCCATGCCACTCCATTCTGCCTGCCAATGGTATAAAGATTATCCCCGCTAACAACCGTATATTTTTTTTGCCCTGCATCCCAGGAAAAATCATCTGCAGCAACAATACCCGGAAAATGGAAAAACAACAGTATCCAAACGCCATAAACAGTCAACAAACGTTTTATAAAAATTCTTTTTCCCTCCTATGGCCTGCGGGGTTAGTTGACGGGTTCGGGTTGAGGGTACCCTACCGGAATAAACCTTGGTCACCTCCTTGATATCCGGATTCACCCCATAAATTTTGTAAATCCCCCGTTTTCCAATGGAAATTCGGCCGTACCGGGTTAGGTGATTATCCCTAACCGGCTTTATTTCGCTAACAGCCTGTAAGACCCCATCCTCGCAGGTCTGGGATTAATCAGGCTGAATAGCTCGAACTACTTATATACAGTTATTCGAAATAAATGCAATAATTTAAAAGGGTACCCGCTTTGCCAATTTATGGCATCATAATTAAGAGCTCCCGGCTGAGCCGGGAGCTCTTGTGTTCAAGGCAAAACTCTGCTGAAACCGAATAGGCGTTCACCCCAGTAGGGGCCTTTAACCAGGGCTGTATCAATCCCGCTGCTGGATGTTGCACTGATGAACTTTCCGCCTCCGAGATATATTCCGGTATGGCTAATCACTTTACCGGTTTTGAAAGCAACAATATCGCCCGGTAAAGCCTCATCAGCGTCAATTTCCCTGCCGGCGTAATACTGATCGGCAGCAATACGTGGCATAGCCAATCCAAAATTCTTAAAAACATATTGAATAAATCCGGAGCAGTCAAACCCTTGGGGCGACTGACCGCCGTAACGGTACGGCACTCCGGCAAAAGATTTGGCGTATTCAAGTATGGTTTCAATGCGGCTTGTCCCCCTGGAAACCATACTTGGGGCGTCACTTTGGCTGTTCTGTGCGATGAGTATCTTTTGACCGGGGAATATCAATGTTGAGTTTAAAGAATTTAATTTCTGAATCTGCTCCACGGATAAGGAGTAATTTTTTGATATTTTCCATAGCGAATCCCCGGGTTTTACTGTGTAATAATCATCCGCAAAAGCCATATCCGGCAGACCCGCCAGAGTAAT
>CBEULQ010000866.1:0-1745 GCA_965543975.1 uncultured Desulfocucumis sp.
GTACGGAGTATAAGGTGGGATCAAAGAAATGACTGAGGCCGTTGAAAAACTTTCGCCTGGCATTTGGGAAGTGTGAGGTGAGATGTTAGAGGTGAGATTCTTGTGGGAATTTGCCATAGCAAATTCCGTCTATACTCATTTCTCACTTCCCACTTCTCAATTTTGAACGGCCTCTGGATGACTTGCCACGTGGGGCAACACCTATTAACGGAGGGCTATTTTAGTGAACGATAAAAAAATCGGCATACTGGGCGCGGGCAGTTGGGCTACCGCTCTGGCGATTCACCTCTCCCGGAAGGGGTATTGCCCCGTTATGTGGGCCAGGCGGGATGAACTGGCTGCTGAAATAAACGAAAAACACAGCAACTGCAGGTACCTGCCCGGTGTTGAAATACCTCAAAACGTTACCTGTACCACCGACCTGGAGGAAGCTGCGGCAGCTTCGGAACTGTTGTTGTCGGTGGTGCCTTCACACGCCTTCCGGGAGACCATACGCCAGGCCATAACCCTGACTAAAAAGAATGCGGTACTCATTAATGCGGCCAAGGGTATTGAGGAAGAATCACTTAAAAGGCTCTCCCAGGTTTTCGAAGAGGAAGCGGGCGATGACCAGGGATACAGGTATGTGATGCTTTCAGGTCCCAGCCATGCTGAGGAGGTTGGCAGGGCCATGCCCACCGCGGTGGTGGTGGCCTCTGAGAGCATCAAGAGCGCTGAAAAGGCCAGGGATGTGCTGATTTCGGAAAGTTTAAGGGTATATACCAATGCCGACGTGGCTGGAGTGGAACTGGGAGGAGCGCTGAAAAACATTATTGCTCTGGGAACCGGAATAGCCGACGGTCTGGGTTTCGGCGACAATACCAAGGCTGCGTTGATGACCAGGGGACTGGCGGAAATAACCAGACTGGGTATGAAAATGGGGGCGAATCCATTGACCTTTGCCGGACTGGCAGGGGTGGGTGATTTAATTGTTACCTGCACCAGTATGCACAGCCGCAACCGCAGGGCCGGTATTGAAATAGGCAGGGGCAAGAGCCTGCAGGAGGCCGTGGATAGCGTCCGCATGGTGGTGGAAGGAGTCAGGACAACAAAAGCGGCATACAAGATTGCTTCCAGGCATCATGTGGAAATGCCCATAACAAATCAGATGTATAAGGTGCTTTTTGAGGGGATGTCGCCCAGGGAGGCGGTGTGTAAACTGATGGGGCGGGGTCCGAAAAATGAAATGGATGAATTCGCCCTGACATGAACTTTTACAGCCGGATAATATATTGTCAAGAATACAGGCGTTTAGCTATCGGATAAATATAAAGTTTAGGGGGAGCGCCATGCAGTTGATTGAATATCAAGGGAAAAAGCCAGTTGTGGCGGAGGGGGTTTTTATTGCTCCCGGGGCGTTTCTGATTGGGGACGTTACTGTTGAAGAGGGATCAAGCATATGGTTCGGAGCAGTTCTCAGGGGAGACTTTGGAAAAATAATTGTGGGCAAAAACACCAGCATTCAGGACAATGTGGTAATGCACGGGCTGCCGGGTGGAGAAACCCGGGTCGGAAGCAATGTTACCGTGGCCCACGGCGCAGTGCTGCATAACTGCAGGGTGGAGGACGGAGCTGTAATTGGCATGAACGCGGTGTTGCTGGACAATTCGGTGGTCGGGGAGCAGGCCATGGTGGCTGCCGGGAGTGTGGTTTCGGCAGGGGCTAATATGCCTGCGCGTCATCTGGTGGCAGGGGTTCCGGCCGCT
>CBEULQ010000867.1:0-1744 GCA_965543975.1 uncultured Desulfocucumis sp.
AGGAAACGGACATGCCGGGTTGAAAAAGTTTGCTTTTAATCTGCTTTAATCCGTTAAGTTTAAATTCTATTTTGGAATCTTGCGTCATATCCACGGAAATTTCATAATCGGAGCCGTTTTTTTCTATAAGAGAAATTATTTTCAACCCACCGGAACCTTGTCTGATCATTTCCCTTTCCCTGGACGTGCGAAAAGAAGCCCCGGTGGTGCAAAAGTTGATGGCTTCCAGTAAATTTGTCTTACCCTGGGCATTATCCCCGGTTATAATGTTTATTCCCCGGTGAGGGTTCCACGACAGGTCCTTTAAATTGCGAAAATTAACCAGGACCAGCCGTTTTAAAAACATCTACAATTCCTCCGGCTGAACAACCTTATAGGTGCCTATTCCTTCCACATCCACCACGTCTCCGGGAATAATATTTCTTCCCCGGTTATAGACTATATTTCCATTGACGGAAACCATTCCTGATTGCACCAGCATTTTTCCTTGCCCGCCGGAGCCGGCAGCGTTGGACCATTTTAAAAACTGGTCAAGTCTTATAGGCCCCCGTACAGAAATTTGCCGCAAAGTATCACTCCCTGCTCTGCCTGGCCGGAACCAGGATGGATAGATAATCCTGGTTTTCTTCGGGTATTATCATGGCCGGGGTTAAAGGCCCTGTTAGTTTAAGGTGTAAACGCTCATAATTTATAGCACGCAATACATCGCAAAGATAACGCACATTAAATGATATTTCCATGCTCCCGCCACTTGACTCCGACTTAATTTCCTCCCGTATCCAGCCCGTTTCTGAGCGAATATTCAATACCACATGGTCCTCCCGGGCATACAGGTTTACCAGGGAATTACTTTCTCCAGCCAGCAACGAAGCCCTTTCGGCGGATTCAAGCAAATCTTTCAGGTTAATTTTTATTTCTGTTGTAAAATGATTAGGTATTACTTGACGGTAGGATGGGAATTTGCCTGAAATAAGCCTGGCCAGTATTAACGTGTCTTCTGTCATGAAAGCAGTGTGGGTCTTCCCTACGACCACGTTAACAGAACCTTTCTGATCCGCTGTTCTGGCCAGTTCATTTAAAGTTTTACCAGGAATAATAATATTTATAAGCTCGGTTGCCCCGGCTTCGATATTTACCTTTCTTAAGGCCAGCCTGAAGGTATCTGTGGTCACCAGGGTAAGCGTATTTCCCTCTATTTCGAAAAGCACACCTGTAAAAACAGGCCTGGACTCATCAGGTGACACTGCAAAAATAATTTGCTTTACAATCTCCTTAAAAATATCTGAATCCAGTTTAAAAGAAAAATTGCCTTCAGGTATGTCAAAAGGGGGAAATTCCGCGGCATCGTATCCGTTGATGTTGAACTCGGAATTGCCGTACCTAATCACCGCCATGTTGTTACCCGGACCGGTTTCAAACTCAATTACGCTGTCGGGAAGACGGCGGGAAAATTCGGTAATGTATCTACCGGGAAGAACCAGTGAACCTTCCTCTTCCACGGTGGCCGGCACCGAACAGCGGATAGACATTTCAAAGTCAGTGGCTGAAAGTATAAGTTTATCCCCTACACAGTTAAAATGAATACCGGTTAACACCGGCAAAGGGCTTTTCGGAGAAACAGCCCTTTGAACGATCTGAATGGCGTATAAAAGATTTTCTTTGTTGATAAAAAATTTCATAGCTTTGTACCATTACGTTGGGACCATTCCTTCGTGATATTTTTAGAGAAACAATGATTAAAACA
>CBEULQ010000868.1:0-1742 GCA_965543975.1 uncultured Desulfocucumis sp.
CCCCGGGGGTACGGGATATGGCCACCCTCCAGAAAATGATTGCCTGTTCCAGGAAGTGGTGCTACCTCAGCACCTTTTCAGGCCCGCGCCGCTACCTGCTGCTGGAGGAAATATGGCCTGAACTTTGCAGCAAACAATTTATCAACCATGTAAACGACGTGATATTTCCTTTTAATATTTTATACGCCCTGGCTTATAAACCTTTTCTGTCTATTACGGATATTAGCCACAGCAGAGAAGACGGGGCGGATGAATTAATACAGGATATTTTGGAGCATGTGGCCGCGTGGGGAGAAATAAAATTAACCCCGGATATTGAAAACAAAGTAAAATCTATAGTTGCTGAAAGGGCTTCCGGGGGCAGGGTGGCGCATGAAATAAAATCCCGGGTGGGCATGATACTCTGGGCGGTGGACTGATACAATGGGCCTTCATCCAACGGTGAAGGTTTTTTGTTGTTTCCTTGCGAATTAATTACTAAAATACCTTAATTAAAGGAACATAATTATGAATAAAGGTTTTGTTATGGTACTACTGGTATTATTTACTCTTTACGGTGGGTTTAACTATTATGTGGGCATCAGGCTGCAGGCAATACTTAACAATATACTGCCGGTTTCATATACAAGATATATCTGGGTGGGCGTTGCGGTTCTGGCTCTTTCATATTTTGCCACCAGGCTGGGGGAAAGCAGGCTTCCCGGAATGTTCACCGGCGGTCTTACAGTGGCAGGTTCTTACTGGCTGGCATTTTTGTTTTATGCCGTACTGGTTTTTGCCGCTGTGGACATATTGCGTTTTTGCGACGGCCGGCTGGATTTTTTGCCTCTTGTGCTGAAACAAAAACAGGGAACGCTTGGCTATATTGCTCTGTTGCTTATTTTTATCATAATGATTTGTGGAATATGGAATGCCCATAATCCTGTGGTCAGGCGCTATGATGTCACTATACCCAAGCACGCCGGGAGTTTGAAAAAACTTAACGCGGTGATTGTTTCCGATATACACCTGGGCAGCATTGTGCACAGGGGGCGGCTGGAAAAAATGGTGCAAATGGTAAATGAGCTTAATCCCGATATAGTACTGATGCCGGGCGACATTATTGAACAGGTCCGGGTCTTTCAGGACCAGGAGATGGCCACTGTGCTGAGAAAAATAAAATCGACACACGGAGTATATGCCGTGCCCGGGAATCACGAATATATCGGAAGGGAGCCGGAAGAGGCCTTTTCCCAATTGGGAAGCTCTGGTATGACGGTGTTGCGGGACAGCTATGTAAAAATTGGCGACAGTTTCTATGTAGCCGGGCGTGATGATTATGCCGCATATTCCTTTACCGGAAAAAGGCGAAAAGAACTGCCGCTCCTGCTGGCGGGAACGGATAAATCCAAGCCGGTTTTTTTGCTGGATCACCAGCCTTATAAACTGGAGGAGGCACGGCAAAACGGGGTGGATCTGATGGTGTCCGGACACACCCACAGGGGACAGCTATTCCCGTTAAATTTCATTACGGCCAAAGTATTCGAGATTGACCACGGATATATGCTCAAAGAAACCCTGCATGTCTTTGTTACCACCGGTTTCGGCACCTGGGGCCCGCCGGTCAGACTGGGGAACAGACCGGAGATAGTCAACGTAACAATAAACTTTACTGGAGAGGCAAATTAAGTTGGTGACAGTCCTTCCGAATTTATAAAGAATAATGGAAATTTAGGTAACATAGAAGGTGTGTCCCCTGACCT
>CBEULQ010000869.1:0-1738 GCA_965543975.1 uncultured Desulfocucumis sp.
ATATTTTCCCAGGGGTGTTTTTAAATGGAAGCATTAATTTCAGTTCTCAGCGGCAGCGGGGGATTGGTCCTGGGCATAATGTTTTTTTGGGACCTGGCAGGCATGCCAGGTTCATGCGGGATTGGCCGGGCCAGGATAGTAAAGTGCGCCCTCAAACTGCTGGGGGCTTTGTTGCTGCTTCATTTTCACTTTGAGCTTGACATACTTGAATGATACGGTTATCAGTGCCAGCTATGGTTGCCCCGAAAAGGCAAAAAGCCAGAAAGGGTATTGATGCGGAAAGTAAAAAACCAGTGCTGAAACCCAGGTACTGGCAAACTACACCCATGAAAACAGGCCCCAAAAAGGCGCCGGCATCCACCGAGGCGGAGAAGACTCCCATGGCGGAACCACGTCCGGCATCGGGTGAGTGCTCAACCACCCAGGCATTAAGACTGGGGTAAGCCAGGGCATAGCCGATACCGTAAAGTGATGCGTTTAGCGCCAGCATAAGGGGTGAACGAACCGCCGACAACAGGGCAAGGGAAAAGGATATAAGCATCAGCGAAGGGATAATCACCCTTGTCCTGCCAAACCTGTCAGGCAGACTGCCGGCCAAAAACCTCATACTTATAAGAGTTGCGGAGAAAACGCTGAAAAATATGCCGGAATTATTATAACCCCAGCTAATTGTATAAAGCGGTAAAAAGGCAGTTATGGTGCCCAGGGAAAAGGAGCAGGCGGTGAATATCAATGTGGGCACTATTACATGTGGTGATTTGACTACTTCGAAGAATGGGATTTTATTGCCGGTGTTTTTGGGAGTTGGCTCCTTTATCAGCAATACCATCACCAGAGCCAGTAGTGAGGCAATGCTGGGGACCGTCATCTGTACGGCAAAACCGGTTGTGGCGGACATGTGGCTGCCCAGAAGCGGGGCAAGCCCCGTGGCAATACTAACCGAGGTGACGTAAAGTCCGGTGGCCTGGCCAAGTTTTTCCCGGGGAACAATTTCAGGAACAAGGGCGGCTGAGGCCGCTGCGAAGGACGCGATACCGACGCCGTGGAATATTCTGACGATGGTCAGGGTAAATATGGAATCCGTGACGGCATATAGAGGAGGAGCGGCAATAAAAATCAAGGCTCCTAGTGACATCAGCCATTTCTTTTTAACAATGTCGGAAATACTGCCTACCAGGGGGCGAAGGAAGATTGCTGTGAGGGAAAATGCTCCTACCACCAATCCAATCTGGGCTCTGGAACTGCCCAATCCATCCAGGTGCAGGGGCAGCACCGGCACAAGATAAAAATTGGTGCCGAAAAAAAGAAAGTTGGCCACAAAGCCCAGTATAAAATTTCGGGATATTATGCCATTGCTATTTTGTTCGTACAAGTCCTTAAGCCTCTCAATTAAAAAATGGGGTTCAAGAATAAATATATTCCTGCAGTTTTTAATTGTCAATGAATGCTAACAGCTACAGGAAAAGAATAACACCGGGGGAGCCCGGTGTTTCATTTTTTATCCCTTAATCCGGTTTTATGATTCATAGAAAGCTTTACATCCTTCCTGTGGCCATGGTCGTGCTCGCTTTTCAACTGGGCTTGCTGGGATTTTATTTCCCTGGGACGGGGCGAGCCCGGGGGGCGGTGTAAATCTTCAATTGTTTCAGGTTCCCGGTAATCACCGGGCAAATCAAATTTTTTCAAATTGTCACCTCCTGTGCTGTCTTTTAATTCCTTACCTATTAACAATTTTGTA
>CBEULQ010000870.1:0-1726 GCA_965543975.1 uncultured Desulfocucumis sp.
ACAAAAAATTCAAAGAAATATGCCAAAAGCGCAGCAGGTGCAAAAAAGGCAGCCGGAAATGGAAGAAATACACCCGTGCCATTGCCCGCATTGGCAGCAAAACGGACAACCAACAGAGGGACATGTTGCACAAGATGAGCCGCAAATTTGTCGCCTGGGCCAACCACCAAAGCGTTAAAACCGTCGTCATCGGCGACGTGAAGGGCGTGCAAAGAAACACCTCCAGGCGCAAGAAAAGAAACCTGAAGAAAAAACGTCGTTCCCGCAACCTAAACCAAAAGATGAGCCAATGGCCATTCGGGTTGTTGCTGGCCTATCTCACATACAAGCTGGTTGCCCTTAACATCGACCTGATCAAGATAGACGAAAGTTTCACAACGCAGACATGCCCTGTCTGCGGCCGGAAGAAAAAAGCTTCCGGCAGAATGTACAAGTGCTATTGTGGGTACACCGGTCACCGGGACATTCACGGGGCCAGGAATATACTCAGCAAGCACAAGTATGGGGATATCCGGAATACTGGTATTGTAGTTTCCAAAGTCACGTATCTACGGCCCACTGCTTATTAAGTGGAAAGTAGTAGACGCCCGGAACCGGGCCACCGGGAATCAAAACCCCGGTGTTGTCGGGAGAATCGGCAGGAAAGAAAGCATCCTTAGCGGATGAGGCAACCTGAACGGGTTGTCGCCTGGAATTCTTGTCGCAATGCTCCTTGAAGCCCTCGCTTCTATAAGCGGGAGAGGTTCACGAAAGGATGAATAATATTGACTTCCGGGACGGACGAAAGATATTGGGAAGAGTTTTCCTGTTTGACCGTTGAAAATATACTGGAATTAAAGCCGGAAAAGATTGCGGCGGAAAGATGGCTGTCCATGCTACTGGCCTCTTATGTCACCAGCAGTTCATCTCTGGAAAAAAGAATAAAAGTAATATTAAAGCTGGCTAAACTTCATGAGAAAGATCAGTATTTTCATATTGAGCACTGCAGTGACCGGGAAGATATCGTTAATGCCTTATTAGATTCCGGTAACTGGATTGAGCTGCTTTCATTGCTGAAAACTTCACTGGTAAAATGGGTACCCGGGGGCTCATCCACTGATGACATGTTCTGGCTGATTAAGGTTTTGTTGAGAGCGATAGAGCAATGCCACGGAAAAACAAGCTGTATAATTTTTAAAAGTGGTACAGACAGCCTTAGTTTCAATAGTAAGGTAATGATAGAAATAGAGACCGGCGAAGCTGTTTCAGCGGCTGCAGAGGCGTGGGTTCGCTGTCTGAAAAGCCCTGGCGGGGATAATATCTGCGCAGAAAACACCTGGGTTTTTGAAGATCATGGACTAGGGTTGGAAATACTGGAGTCCCTGGCCAGAGACCCCGTTGCCTTTGTCTCTATTATTCATGAGTCGGAGTCAAAAAACATAACATTTGAGCTTGAGACAGAACTGATTTTGAAATATATGGCCCGGGGTATAATTGCGTCAGAATACAGCCTGCGAAGCCTTTTAAAAGAATCTGTCCCCTTGGCAGTGAAAAATCAGCTATTTTCTGAAGCCTTTTTTAACGCATTGGAAGGTTCAAGGGAGAGGATATTGGATATTACCGGGTATATTTTAAAAAACCTATATTCCAATGAAATCAAACAATTAAAAGAAAGTGAACTCTAAGTTAACTGGGATATGATGGTAATTTAAGATATCTACGCATAAGTTCTTGTCAATGCCAGGTA
>CBEULQ010000871.1:0-1726 GCA_965543975.1 uncultured Desulfocucumis sp.
AGTATTTGCAAGATCCGCGGCGTTTTCAAGCCTCTTCCTTAAATCCTCCGGCAGCAGGTCAACTCTTTTACCCTCTTCCAGCCGTATTAATTTCTGTTCACAGCCAAGGGGACCCTGATATACGGCCAAAACGTTCCTGTATATGCCCAGGTGGCGATAATCCCTGTGCAGGCTGCAAAAATCATCAACAGTTCGGGTTAGCACCAGCATCCCGCCGCCAACGGTTTTGATGCTCCAGCCTGCTTCGGGAGGATATTTCTTTTCCAGGTCTTGTTTACTCAACCCCACCAGTTCCTTGGGAACCGGCCCCTGGTAAACCATTTCCACATCCTTGCAAAGGTAACTGTTTTCCTGCCTGACAACGGTTCCTGAAACCACCCTGGCACCCTCGGCCAGACCAATATTATATACTGGATGGCCGGGTTTCATCAAAGGACCGACAAAAAAATTAAGGGCCTGATAAAAAACAAACGCCACCAGCATAATTACGGCAATACTCATTGCCAGTACGGAAATTTTCTTAAACATGCGGTTCACCCCGGTAATTCACAAGATATCTGTTATATAACCAAACAGGTTATATTTTATACCTGAGATTCACCGTTTGCGCCGCTTGTGACGTTATCAGGCGGTTTACCCGAGTCTATTCTGTAATATCGAAATTGGCGTAAACCTCCTGGACGTCGTCATGGTCCTCCAGTGAGTCCATGAGTTTGAGCATTTGTTCCGCCTCATTCCCTGTGAGGTTAACCGATGTCTGGGGAATCATGGTAATCTCCGCGTCAGCAATAACATAACCCTGACCGGCCAGTGCATCCCGGACCGACTCAAAGCTCTCCGGCTCAGTATATATTTCAAAGCTGTCTTCCTCTACCTTCATATCCTCAGCCCCGGCCTCAAGGGCGGCCAGAAGCAGGTCGTCCTCATCTGCGCCGGAAGCTTTATCAACCATAATTAAGCCCTTCTTGTCAAACATCCAGGATACACATCCGGTTTCACCCAGGTTGCCGCCGTACCTCGAAAAAAGATGCCTTATTTCGCCCGCCGTGCGATTCCTGTTGTCGGTCATTATCTCCATCATAACGGCCACACCACCGGGCCCGTAACCTTCGTAGACAATCTCTTCAAAGTTGCCTCCGCCCAATTCCCCGGTGCCCTTCATTATGGCCCGCTGAATATTATCGTTTGGTATGTTGGCCTCTTTGGCCCTTTGAATGGCAGTCTTCAGCCGAATATTGCCTTCCGGGTCGCCTCCCCCGGACTTGGCCGCCATGATAATTTCCTTGGACAGTCTGGTGAACACCTTACCCCGCTGGGCATCGACCTTGGCTTTCTTTCTTTTTATAGTAGACCACTTTGAGTGTCCGGACATATCTATATCAACTCCTTTTATCATTTTTCGCGAAGGAATGTCCCCAACGTATGTTAGGGGACACACCTTCTTGTGTTGTCAAAATCCCCATCTTTCAACAATTTCAAATTGGTGTTTAAACTTCTATTATATTATCATTTTTCGTGAAGGAATGTCCCCAACTTATACCGGTAAATATTTTAACATATAACCCTAAAAGGACAAAGCAGTTATCATATAGTTACTTTCTCAAATTTGGAACTTATAAGCATTATTTAAATTTATGTGTAAATGGAAAGGGGACACACCTTCAAAGAAGGAATGTCCCCAAATATTTATTCCGGCGACGACCTACTCTCCCAGGGGTCAACCCCC
>CBEULQ010000872.1:0-1721 GCA_965543975.1 uncultured Desulfocucumis sp.
AAGCCGTGACTGGAGTTCAACGTGTGCTCTTCCGATCTGCAGCAGCAGTGTCTCTACCTGATAGGCCTCTTCCCGCATATCCGGGTAGAACTCATGGCAGGGTATTTCTATATTGAACGGCACTTCCCGGTGGACACTCTCCGTGGCAAGCAGTCTGCTCCCCAGGGAGGACTCAAGGAAACGCCGGATTTTGTCCGGGTCCACGCTCCGGGCTTGCTGCTCTGTGAGCAACTCCCTGTCAACCATTTGGTCTATCTGCCCTTGAATATCATCCTGTTTATTAAATTTAAGCCGCTGCATGACAAAGTGCAGGGCAGTTCCGGCCTCTGCGGCGCTTAAGCCCTTTTTTTCTTCGAGGAACAAGGGTTTCTTGACCAGCGCCGGCAGGTTGTCTGAAAAGGCGCCGGTTTCCTCCAAAAGCCCGGCATCAAAACGCCTTTTCAACTCTGTTACCGAAACCTTGGCAGGAATCCGCGAGGTTTTTTCGTATTGATACTCCCAGTCGAGCCTCCTGGCGATTTCTTCTGAAAAATCAGTCGTTGCCTCTGCATTCTCCAGTCCATCCAGCCATTGGATAAATTGGTTTTCGCCATGCTCTTCAGCGGATGCGCCGCTTAATACATCGCTTTTATTCCATATCCGGATACCCCATGCAGATGGATCTTCCATCAGAAGTCCCCGGAACCCGTTTCCTGCTCCGGCACTTTCCCTTAAACCGCCGCAGTCTTTATGTCTCAACAGTGCAGGCCCTATCCAGTCAATATACCTGCCGACTTTTAACATTTCATAGGCTGGAAGTTTATTCTCCCTGACACCGGCACACTTGGCCCATTTTGCCACAGCTTTCGGGACGTCACCCACCGCTCCGGTGATAATCAGCTTTTCCCGGGCCCTGGTCATAGCAACATAGAGAATCCTCATTTCTTCGGAAAGGGTTTCTGCTTTTATCTTCTCCCGGATAGCCAGCTTTGGAGCGGACGGGTAGGAAAGCCTGCGCCGGTGGTCAACCACATCGGGGCCGAAGCCCAGCTCCTGGTGGAGTAAAATGCTTTTATTCATGTCTTGCAGGTTGAATTTCTTACCGCAGCCGGAAAGGATCACCACCGGGAATTCCAGGCCTTTGCTTTTGTGAATGCTCATGATACGCACCACATTGTCATTCTCGCCGAGAATTTTTGCGCTTCCCATGTCCCCTTTGCTGCTTTTTAATTTGTCAACAAAATTTATAAAATTGAACAGCCCTTTGTAGCTGGTTTCTTCAAATTGCCTTGCCCTCTCAAACAAGATGCGCAGGTTTGCCTGCCTCTGCTCTCCTGCCGGCATAGCTCCCACCGCTCCGAAGTAGCCTGTTTCGTTATAGAGCTGCCACAGTAACTGGTCGGTGGACATGTACACCGACATGTCCCTCCACCTTCGCAGGTCGTTCAAAAATAAGGCTGCCTTTTTTGCTGCCGGGCTTTCACCGCCTTCCGCCAATGCCTGCAACGCATTATAGAGTGGCGCTTTCTTGTGGGCCAGGCGCAGTTCCGCCAGTTCGTCAGTGCTGAAAAAAACAATGGGAGACCTGAGCACCGACAACAACGGAATATCCTGCAGCGGGTTGTCAATGATTTGCAGCAGCGACAGAATCACCTGTACTTCCGGAGTTTTAAAAAAGCCTGTACCCGTATCCGCAAAAGCCGGAATTCCCTGCGCCGCCAATTCTTCCATAAAAACATCAG
>CBEULQ010000873.1:0-1720 GCA_965543975.1 uncultured Desulfocucumis sp.
AAAGCTCCTTATTTTCCTGATAGTATTTCAGAGCATCCTCTTCAGTGGTTTCCTTTACATCTGCAGTGACCTTCTTTTGCAGTTCAGTGGCCATGTAGTCCCGCTCCACCAGGTCGTACAACTTGGGCTCGGATATCCCGTTGGCCGCCAAAAATCTTTTATACTCGGCCTCGTCTTCAAAACCAGCCTTTAATTCGGCCACCTGCTTTTCAATATCCTTTTTGGCTGGGTTGATTCCCTGTTTCTTGGCTTCCTGGTAGACCAGTTCCTGGTTAATCATGTTATCAAGAACTTGTCCCTTTAACATTTCCAGCAGGGGAGCCGCTTCCTCGCCTTCCAGATTCATTCCCTGCTGCTTGTAGAATTCCTTAACCGCCACTACCTGCTCGTCCAACTGCTGACTTGTGATTTTTTGTCCGTTTACAGTAGCCGCCACATTGCTGCCACAGCCGGCCAGAACAACTGTAAAAATAAGTAATACCGGTAAAATTAATTTTCGCAATTTTTTGCTCAAAAATTATCCCCCCCAATAAGCAAGATTATATAATTATGGCAGTTATTCTGCAATAGCCAATAAGAGGGAGGGGCTGCCTAGACAGCCAGCTCTCTTATAAAATCCTCCAGTTGCTCCAGGTAATAGTCGGGGTTTTCTTCATAATTGGGGGCTTTGAGTTTTATTTCAAATTCCTCTCCAAGATCATTGAATTTAACCCTGTTTTTATAATTCTGAACCAGTTTTACCAGTGTTTCGCCTGTCAGACTGTGCCCGGGGGCAAACTGAATTTTGTATAAACCGGGCTGACTGGCCAGAGCCTTAACCCTGAGACGCCCCGCGGCTATTTTCAGTGATGCCACTTTTAAGAGGCTTCTGACCGGGGCCGGAGGATCGCCGAAACGGTCTACCATTTCCTCTTCCATGTCCCCCACCTCGGACAGCTCACGGAAATGTGCGATGCGCCGGTACAACTCCACCTTCTGGTTGCTATCCGGAACGTAGCTGTCCGGTATGTAGGCCTCCACCGGCAGCTCTATAGACGTATCCACAGGGCCGGCATGCTCCTCGCCTCTGGCCTCCCGCACCGCCTCCTCCAGCAGCCGACAGTACAAGTCGAAACCCACAGAGGCAATGTGGCCATGCTGCTCCGGGCCCAGCAGGTTGCCCGCCCCCCGTATTTCCAAATCCCGCATGGCGATTTTATAACCCGAGCCAAATTCTGTAAACTCTCTGATGGCTGAAAGCCTTTTTTCCGCCACCTCATTCAGTACCCGGTCCCGGCGGTAGGTGAAATAGGCATAGGCCAAGCGGTTTGAGCGGCCCACCCGCCCCCTCAACTGGTACAGTTGGGCCAGACCCATGTTATTTGCGTCTTTAACGATTAGTGTGTTGACGTTGGGTATGTCCAGGCCGCTTTCAATTATGGTGGTACAGATCAGCACGTCATATTCTCCACCCATATAGTCCAGCATAACCTGCTCCAGTTCATCTTCCCTCATTTGGCCGTGGCCTATGACCAGCCGGGCATCAGGAACCAGTTCCGACAGCCAGGTTGCAATTCTATCCAATTCCATAATCCTGTTGTGAACAAAAAAGACCTGACCTCCACGGCCGATTTCCCTCAATATAGCCTCCCGGATCATGGCCGGGTCCTCCTCCAGCACGTATGTCTGCACGGGAAAACGGTCCTCCGGGGGAGTTTCCAGTATACTGGTATCCCTTACC
>CBEULQ010000874.1:0-1717 GCA_965543975.1 uncultured Desulfocucumis sp.
ATATATGGTGATATTATTAAGGGTAATACCGAAAGGCGGCAGAAACAGCAAGCCCACCGCAATAGAAATGGGAATAGCAATGGCCACCATCAGGGCGGTGATAAAATTTAGTCCCAGGGTGCAGATTAAAAGCACGGCCGCAACGGAAATCAACATTTCCCGTTTCAGTTCATTGAATACCGTATTGATTTCCTTATTTTGTGAAAATATAGGCTCCACTTTGGCCCAAACGGGTAAAGAGTTCTGTAGGATCTGCATCATTTTGTCCACGCGGACCTGCAGCGAAGGAATGTCGGTACCCTTCTCCACGATGATGCCCATGACGATGGCCGGCTTCCCGTTGTGGTATACATATGTTTCGACTCTTTCGGTGGACATATACGCCCGTCCGATGTCCTGTAAATGAACAAGAAACCCGTCTGCACTGCGTGTAATAATGACTCGGTTCAGTTCTTCCAGTTTGTAGGCGTCCGGCAGTTTCAACTGGTAAATCCGGCCATTTATACTCAAATCCCCAATGGGGACTTTTTCATTTTCCGCCTGCAACGCTGCCATCACCTGGGTCCAGTTAATTCCGTACTGCTGCAGTTTCTTCGTGTCCATGTCGACACGCACTTCTTGTTCCGGCAATCCCCCGACGCTCACATCCGCAACCCCCGGGACCGTGCGCAACTGCTCTCGCCAGGTCTTGACCGTATCACGCAGACTGTATAATTGCTCCCGGCTTTCCGCCGTCAGATTAAACGTGTAAAAGGCACTTTTGTTCAAATCGTCGTTAACCACAGGCTTTTTGGCGTCGTCGGGCAGGTCGGCCTCCGCTTCCTGAACTTTCTTGCGTAATTCATCCCATTCCTCTTTCAGGTCCACTCCGTCATTTGCCTCTACCTCAATTGTTGAGCACCCGTTGTCTGATGAGGAAGTAATTTTTTTGAGTCCCTGCAGCTCTTTAATGTGCTGCTCAATTTTTTTGGTCACTGTCTGTTCTACTTTTTCCGCTGAAGCTCCGGGATAACCAGTGGTGATAACAGCGGAGTTAATAATGACGTCAGGTTCCTGCTGACGCGGCAGTTGCAAAAAGCTCAGGAAGCCGGTGACGATAATCATAAAGAAGAAGAGAAGCGTAATTTTTCGCTTTTTCAACAGATATTCAATCATTTTCTGCTCCCCATGCCAGTTGGATCGGATCCCCGTCAAAGAGCCTGTCTGCTCCCTTAACCACCAGTTGATAGCCCTCTTTTAAACCGGAAAGGATCTCCAGCCGGTTATCGAACAGCTCACCTGTGGTTACAGCGTTCTTCACCGCCTTATTCCCGGCCGCCAGAAAGACATAGGGCTTTTCTTCACCACGGTTCAGCACGGCCTCCACGGGCACAAACAGTCCTTCCTTCTTTTTGGCGGAGCGACAGGCCGTGACCACTTGTCCCGGATGCCAGTCCCTCTGTGGGTTTTCAACAGTCACTTCCACACTGATAGTTCCTGTGCCCTGGTTGGCTGACGGAAAAATGCGCGTCACTTTTCCCTCCCGGGTATCTTTATAAAGGGAGAGAGTCACCACATCTCCTGCATGCCAGGCCGAAATATCACGATCCGGCACCGGCAGCAGTACCTTTAAAGGATCAACCCGCCCTACGCGGTACACTGGGCCTCCAACCTCCGCCAGTTGTCCAACGGACGAAAGCTTGGCTATGACCGTACCGTTTATAGGTGATTTTAATAT
>CBEULQ010000875.1:0-1717 GCA_965543975.1 uncultured Desulfocucumis sp.
CTTATACAGGTTTTTAAAACGTACAAAAAAGCTGGTTCCACCGGGGTTGCTTTTCAGTGAAATGGTGGCGTTGTTGCGTACGGCTATGCTTTCGCAAATTGCCAGTCCCAGCCCGGTTCCCTGTTCCTTGGTGGTGAAAAAGGGCGTTCCAATCTTGTCAATTATTTTGTCATCTATTCCTTTACCCTGGTCGCTGATCTCCAGTATTACATCTTCATAGTCAGTGTAGGTTTTAATGGTCAGGTTGCCGTCTTGGGGCATGGCTTCCAGGCCGTTCCTGGCAATGTTAAGCACCAGCTGCCGTATTTCCTTTCCGTTAATCATCAGCTCAGGAATATCCACCTGCTCAAGTATGACGTTTTTGTTGGAATTCCTGGCATCGGCCTCAATTAGCGGGTGTAATGTATTTAATATATCGTTTAGATTTTGAAGCTTTAACTGTGCCGGTTTGCTTTTTGCCATGGATAAAAATTCCGTTATTATTGCGTTGGCCCTGTCCAGTTCATCTATCATAATGGTAAAAAATTCATGGTAATTTGTGCACTCCGCTTTTCCCATCAAAATTTGCAGAAAACCCCTTATGGACGTCATGGGATTTCTTATTTCATGCCCAATGGCGGCGGCCATCTGACCCATAAGATTAAGCCTGTCCAATCGTGCCATTTCCTTTTCCATTTTTTTGTGTTCGGTTATATCCGTTAATATGCTGAGTACGCATTTTTCCCCGTTTACCGTTATGTTTTCTGCGGAAAACAGAGCCACCACGGATGTTCCCGATTTATTGCGGAATTCAACCTCCAGGTTGCTTATGCCTCTGTCATTATTAAGAAAGCTATTAATGGCGTCACGTTCCTCTTCTCTTACCCACAGGTTTAACCCGGAGGGGGTATTGTTCATTAATTCCTCCCGGGTATAGCCCATGATTTTTACAAAGCTGTCGTTTACGGAGAGAAAGCGGCAGTCCCTAAATCTGTTGACGGCCATGGGATTTGGGCTTGAGTTGAATGTTTTGGAGAATCGTTCCTCGGCCATAGCCAGTGCTGCTTCCGCCTGTTTGTGGCTGTTCAACAGGCCTATTTTCTGAATGGCAAAACTCGCGTGGTATGCTGCAGCGTTGAGGAAATGAATGTCTTCCTTTTCCCAGCGATGATTGTCAAAATGGTTGAGAACCAGGCAGTAAAACCCTTTTTTCCGAAATAAGAAAGGAAAACAGAGCATACTTTCAGCTTTCATCTGCTGGTTGAAAACCTCGGAGGAAAATTCTGTATCGTCCCCGGTGGTCTCCAGCCAGCGCCTGTTTTCCCACATAAATTTTATTCCTTTTTCAAAGATGTCAATATTATATATTCCCCTAATAGAGGTAACGCCTTCAATCCCCGGGTCGAGCCATTCACTGATACCGATTAGAAGATGACGTTCGAAATCCACATCGTAAAGCAGGCAGCGGTTCGCGCCAAGGGTTTTTCCGGTAATTCTCGCTATTTCCTGCACGATCAGCCGGGAATCTTCGTTGTTGATCACTGTTTCCGCAAGCAATACAAGGGCGGAGGAATATCCAGCACCTTTTAAGCTGCTTTCTTTGCTGTTAATGAAGGACGTTTCTTCCTGACACATTTCGTACCCTCCAGGGAAGAAGGCTATTATATGTTTATATATTAGGCAGATAATAAAAATGTCCTTCAACGAACTATCGTATAATTGGAAAAATAACATTTTG
>CBEULQ010000876.1:0-1716 GCA_965543975.1 uncultured Desulfocucumis sp.
ACTTTTTCTAATAAATAAAGATTTTTTGAGGTGATTATGATGAATACACTAAAATCCTGGCTCTTAATGGGTGTTCTCTCCATCTTGCTTGTGCTGATGGGGAACGCCATCGGAGGACAGTCCGGGGCTATGATGTTTTTCCTCATTGCGATGGCCATGAACTTTTTTGGATACTTCTACAGTGACAAAATCGCCATCAAGATGACCAATTCGTATCCGGTTTCCGAAGCCGAGGCACCCGAGCTTTACGAGATGGTTAAAAGGTTATCAATGAGAGCTGGAATACCTATGCCCAGGTTATATGTGACTCCGTCGGACCAGCCTAACGCCTTCGCCACTGGGCGTAATCCATCCCACGCAGCGGTTGCTGTTACGGAGGGTATTATGAGACTTTTAAACCGCTCCGAGGTGGAGGGGGTACTGGCCCATGAAATTGCTCACATAAAAAACAGGGACGTTCTGGTGGGCACTATTGCTGCCGCGTTAGCCGGTGCCATAACCATGTTGGCCAACGCCTTCCAATGGGCAGCCATATTCGGCCTGGGCAGAGGCGATGACGAAGAAGAAGGTGGCGGCATGGTTGGCGGCCTGATTATGGCCTTTATTGCCCCCATTGCAGCCATGATAATTCAAATGGCTATCTCCCGTTCCAGGGAATACATGGCGGATGCTACCGGTGCCCAATTAGCCGGGGCACCAGATGGATTAGCAAATGCACTGTTAAAACTGGAGTCGGCTGCTCACCGTATTCCTATGCCTGTTAATCCTGCTGCTTCTCACCTGTTTATCGTTAACCCCCTGTCCGGGGCTTCTTTAATGAAGCTGTTCAGTACACACCCGCCCATTGAGGAAAGGGTCGCCAAGCTTCGGGGTATGAGATTCTAATTTGTTGTATCCGCTAATATAATCAAATGATTATATTAAAACAAAGGGGTTGGTTTTCCATTATGGATTTGGACCCATCGGGTTCAGGTAAGTTAAGGTTTAGCGTATTTTCCAATTTAGGTTTGCTTGTTATCAAAGGTTCACTTGCTTTTTCTTGTGGAAGTGCAGCACTGTATGCCTCTACACTGTATTCTTTGAGCAATACGGTAAATAACGTAATGTCCATGCTTGGCTTAAAAATGGCTTCCCGCCCGGCGGACTTGGAACACCCATTTGGATATGGTAAAGACCTGTACTTCTGGTCGTTTATTGCCTCAGTGTTTATGCTGGGAGTTGCCAGCATGGGGTCAGTTAGTCAAGGAATTAACCAAATTAAAGAACAGATAACGGCAACCACCAGCATCTGGCCTATTCTAATTCTGACGATTGCTTTTGTTTACGAGTGTTTCCTCTTTAAATCTGCTCTTTCTCTTGGTTACTTTAAAAGGCATCGGGGCGGTAAAGGTGCCGTCAATAACAAATTCAGCCTTATAAAAAGAAACAATAACCCGGTAAATAAAATGCTGATTTTGCAAAGCGGGGCTGCTGTGGTTGGAACCGGTATATCTCTCGGTGCCATGTTGGTAACACTCTGGACAGGCAGTTATTTATTCGATGGAATAGCCTCTATTGCTGTGGGGATTTTATTGGGCAGTATGGCCCTGATGCTTGCCTACCAGCTAAAGGACTTAATTATCGGTCGCTCGGCCAGTCCGGCAATTGTTCAGTTTATTGGTGACCTTGCCATGAAGGTGCCGGGAGTTACGGATATCCGTGAAATAAAAACTATGT
>CBEULQ010000877.1:0-1715 GCA_965543975.1 uncultured Desulfocucumis sp.
GGGGGTGTTTTTTTCGTGTTTTCTTACCTTTCCAGGTGGAACGAGTTAGATGATATTGATTTCGCCATTTTGCCCATCGGCTCTACGGAACAGCATGGTCACCACCTCCCTATTTTTACTGATAGTATAATTGCTAACGCGGTGGCCGAAGGCATAGCCAGGCGCTTTGATAATTCTTACTTATTACCTCTTATCCCCTTTTCGTCATCTTTTGAGCACGCGGGATTTCCTGGAACTGTTTCTATAAAGGTCAACACAATTATTGCCGTTATTAACGACATACTGGAGTCTTTGGAGATATCGGGGATCAATAGGTGTGTCATTGTTTCCGGGCACCAGGGCAATTTCTTTTTAAAGAACTATGCGCAGGAAGTTAACAGATACGGCCCGCGCCTGTTGCAGTTACCAACTAAAAAAGCCTGGGAGATAGCTTATAAAAAAGCCGAGATTTCCACAACGATTAGTAGGGACATGCACGCCGGTGAAGCAGAAACATCTCTTTTAAAACACATTGCTCCTGAAACAATAAAAGAGTCCGCCATACTAGATGTGGACTCTCCGGACAGACCTCTTTTTGAAGTTTATGGTATCAGACACTATACTCACACAGGTGCGATCGGATTCCCAACCCGGGGCACACCGGACAAAGGCAAAGAGATATTGGAAACACTTATTGAAGAATCCGAAAGGTTAATAAAATTATTTTTAAAGGACATGTGAAATGGCTAAGAAACATAAATGGCAACAGATTGCTGACACTTTGCGCGATCAAATAATTAGCGGGTATTATAAACCTGGTCAGGAGTTTCCCACCACCAGGGACCTAATGATACTTTTTGATACACACGCCGGCACCGTACAGCAAGCAGTTAACAGACTTATTTCTGAAGGAATAATTATATCATCTGGTAGTGGAAGCAGCAAAAGAATTGTTGCCAAACCGCCTACACGTTCTACCCGCAGTTGCGGATTCATGGAGGATGCCGGAACTAGTGGCTGGCAGGAAGTATTGGAACTTAAAATAATCGACTCAATAAAGGATTTACCTGATGCACTACAAAAGGCTCTAAGCATACCGGTTTTAAAATATAAAACCCGGCAATGGAGGGACGGGATTGCTGTCGCAATCTCTGAATCATACCTGCCTGGATTCTTACCACTGCAAAAGTTTTTGGTTGAACTCCAATCTCCTACTTCAAATTTGTACGGCTTAATGCGAGAGTACGGGTTTAACCCTATTAGATGCAGAGAAACATTGATAGCTGCGCCACCGGCGTTGGAGGAAGAAGAGGCTCTCAGCCTGCCCGCAGCTTCGCCGGTGGTCCGCATAACAAGGCTGGTTTACGACCCATCTGGCAAAATGCTGGAGTATTGTTTACTGTTAGATCGTGCTGACTGTTATGAATTTAGTTATGAATTTGAGTTGTCGAAACCAGAGTGACTTGGACCCGAACGTTTTTGTTTGCGACGTTTTCGCTCGCGATCCTTTTCCCTGGCTTTTGTTGTTTTCTTGCGCTCACGATCCTTTTCCCGTCGTATACGTGCGTTTTCTTCTTTGCGGCGTTTTCGTTCCTTTGAATATGCTTCTTTGTCGTAGAGCTTCAACGCCTTTTCTACTGCAGATGGAGTTACAAAACATTGCTTGGCTACCTCAACCAGCTTCATGCAACAAATATAAAAACCGCTAAGATAGCGGTCTAACATGTCATTTCTCT
>CBEULQ010000878.1:0-1712 GCA_965543975.1 uncultured Desulfocucumis sp.
CTGTTTAGAAAAATTAAGGCGCCAGGCAGCTCATCCATCTCGCTTATAGTATTCATCAGGCTTTTCATGAGAGTCAGCCCCAGGTCGGGGGAACCCTGACCGAGAACGTTACTGCTTATAAAATACACCGTTCCGGCATTTTCTCCGGCCAATGCATTCTTTATTTCTGCAGCAGGCTTTTTCTCTCCGGCGGTTTCATTGCCTTTGGTGATTGTTATATAAAAGTCAGCCCCTTTTTTCTCCACGGATACCCCGCAGCCGGCGTTCCGGGCAAAAAGGGACACATTTTCCCTGGCTGTTTCGTTGTCTACTATGGTTACCAACGTATCGGAAACCATGGTGTCCAGCGCCTTTTTGGTGGTAATCACCGGCTGGGGGCAGGCTAGCCCCCGGCAGTCAAGTTCCATTAAACATTGCACCCGCCTTTGCACAATTTTATTAAGGATGTTCCAAAAATCCGTGCTCTTTTTGGAACATCCATTTTATATGATTTCTACGGCTGCGGTGTTTTTCTGCCGCACTGTTCCCACTACAACCGCGTCCACTCCCATTTTCTCCATCTCTCCCAGGAGTAATTCCATTCTGCTTTTATCTATTGCAATGAGTAGTCCGCCGGAGGTCTGGGGGTCGTATAGTATGGCCCGGATTTCAGGCGGGGTTTCTTCGTCCGCAAAATGTACCATATCTTTGAAATGGTCCCTATTGGCATATGCTCCTGCGGGAATAAGCCCCATGGCAGCCAGTTCTTGCACCCCGGGCAGCAGGGGCATTTTATTGGTTTGCAGTGTTATGGTTACGCCGCTGGCCCTGGCCATCTCCACTGCGTGTCCAACCAGGCCGAAGCCGGTTATATCGGTGCATGCCCTGGCGCCGGCATTGATCATGGCCTCTGAAGCCCTGTGATTTAACGAAGACATGGCATTTACAGCAGCGTTTACGGATTCTTCCGAAGCCATGTCGCCTTTTATGGCTGTGTTGATTATACCGGTTCCCAGCGGTTTGGTCAGCACCAGCATGTCCCCGGGGGCTGCCCCGGCATTGTAAATTACTTTATCCGGATGCACCCGTCCCGTTACTGCCAGACCGTACTTTGGCTCGTTGTCCTGTACGGTGTGACCGCCGGCCACGATGGCGCCCGCCTCCGCAACCTTGTCCGCGCCTCCCCTCAGTATCTCGGTAAGGATGTCCGGGGAAAGGCAGTCGGGAAAGCATACTATGTTTAAAGCCAGGAAGGGTTTGCCGCCCATGGCATAAACGTCGCTAAGAGAATTAGCCGCAGCTATCTGACCAAAAAGATAGGGATCGTCAACCACCGGTGTAAAGAAATCCAAGGTGTGGATCAAAGCTGTATTATCATCAATTTTATAGACGGCCGCATCATCGGAGGTTTCGGGTCCCACCAGGAGCCTCGGGTCGTTAATAGGGGGTAGGTGTCGCAGTACCTGCGACAGGGTGGCCGGTCCCACCTTCGCCGCTCAGCCGGATGACCTGGTCATGCCCGTTAGTTTTACTTGTTCCATTACCACACCTCCCCGCGTTAGCTTACCAATTATGATACCACTATTTCTTTAAACAATTAACGGTTATTAATTATAGTACTTATAAAATATATTTATTACTAGTTGGCGAGCAATAAAAGAATTGCATGACAGACCCAGGTGTGCCCGCAGGCCGGCGACATGTTAATAAGAGTGGTAATCTTTTCCCTCCGT
>CBEULQ010000879.1:0-1709 GCA_965543975.1 uncultured Desulfocucumis sp.
CACCCTATAGCGGTCAAATATATCAAGGGCGCCTGGCTGGATATCGATACCATCCGAGACCTGGAAAAGGCCGGTGATTTATTTGATCAGCACTAAAAGGTTCGGCGAAGAATTAAAAAAACTGGGATTTGATTTTTATAGCGGGGTGCCTTGTTCTTTTCTGAAAAATTTAATTAACTATACAACCAATTATTGTAATTATGTTGCGGCGACCAATGAGGGTGAGGCGGTTGCGGTTGCCGCAGGAGCCTTCCTGGCAGGCAAAAAGCCGGTGGTTCTAATGCAGAATTCAGGTTTAACGAACGCTTTATCTCCATTAATATCTCTAAATTATCCTTTCAAACTTCCCGTACTGGGTTTTATCAGCTTAAGGGGTGAACCCGGGATTCCAGACGAACCGCAGCACCAGCTGATGGGCCGCATCACAACTCAAATGCTGGATTTGGTGGAAATTCAATGGGAATATTTGTCTACCGATTTCGATGAGGTAAAAAAACAACTCTTACGGGCTTATTCGTGCATCGAATCCAATCAAACCTTTTTCTTTGTTGTCAAAAAAAATACCTTTGAAAAAGAGCAATTGACCGACCTCCAACAAAGATCAAGCAAAAATATGTTTAAAAGCGAAAGAACTAAAGCTGATCAGGTTCCGAAGCGATTTGAAACATTGCGCCTGATTAATTCATTAAAGGATGCCAAAACAGTCCAACTGGCTACAACCGGAATAACAGGGCGGGAGTTGTGCGAGATCGAAGACGGCCAGAATAATCTCTACATGGTGGGCTCTATGGGTTGTGTAAGTTCTCTGGGTCTTGGACTTGCGTTAACAAAAAAAGATAAGGACATCGTCGTCATTGAGGGCGACGGAGCCCTGCTCATGCGAATGGGCAGTTTGGGCACCAATGGCTACTATGCCCCACCTAATATGTTGCATATTCTGCTGGATAATAACATGCATGAATCTACAGGAGGCCAGAGCACCGTATCGCACAATATTAACTTTGTAGATATTGCGGCCGCATGCGGCTATACGAAATCTATTTACGTTCATAACCTGGTAGAGTTGGAAGCCCGTATTAAGGATTGGAAACAAGAAAAAAATCTGACCTTTCTATACTTGAAAATTGCCAAGGGATCTGTGGAGGATCTTGGCCGGCCGAAAATGAAGCCCCATGAAGTAAAAGAAAGACTGAAGGTGTTTCTCCATGGTTAAAACCGCAGTGATTCTGGCGGCTGGTATGGGCACACGGTTACCTGAAATAACTAAAGATCAGCCTAAAGGCTTGTTAGTAATTGATGAAAAGCCAATTGTAGAGCAGTCCATTTGTAAATTAATTGAGCTGGGCATCGATCGTATTGTCATTGGAACAGGCTATTTGGCCGAAGCGTACGAGCGTTTGGCCTTACGATACCCGCAAATTAAATGTGTCCGTAATGAAGAATACGAGAAAACAGGCAGCATGTATACCCTTTACAATTTGAAGGAGCATATTTCAGGTGATATTCTCCTTCTTGAGTGCGACCTGATCTATGAAAAAAATCCATTGGAATTATTAATTAAACATAAAGAACCAGACGTGATCTTAGCAAGTGAGTTGACCGGTTCAAAGGATGAAGTGTTTATAGAAACCGATGAACTTCATCTGCTGGTAAATATGTCGAAAAGAAGAAAAGAATTGAACAGTGTTTATGCCGAGTTAGTAGGTATT
>CBEULQ010000880.1:0-1707 GCA_965543975.1 uncultured Desulfocucumis sp.
TCCGGGGCTTTTGTATGAACGGCTTTCCCAATAGCTGCCGGCTATTCCACCGGGCTCTTTATAATCCAGATATTTTACATTAATATTTGTCAGGGGTTTATTAACCTCAAGGTAAAATTCAATATCATCACCATTCTGCGGCTGGTATTGGGTAAAGTACAATACGTCGCCGTTAAATATTTTATAGAGAATGATGGTTAGCCCGTTTTGATATGTCACCGTGCGGCGGCACAGAAGTTCTTCATTTTCTATTATATCCGTAACTGGCTCACCGTCCGTAAGTAAGGCATATTCACCGTGTTCAATTATGTGAGCCTCGCAGATACCGGATAATATCAGCAGCACTGTGAGTTTCATAAGTACTAATAAAAAAATCTTTCTAATCATGATTAAGTCGCCCCCTTTAGTTAAATTTTACCATGTTTTGGATTATTTGCCTCACGCAAAATTAAGGGGCTGCCCCTACTTTTCGGGACAGCCCCTTGTTTTAATTAATATCTGCCGGTACCTCCACCGCCGGCCTGTAGTGCGTGCCAACTGTTAAACTTCCTTTTATTCCTTAATTGAAACCTTCTCATTCCAGCTTTCCTCATATTTGATAAACGGGCTTTCAAATATCTGCTCTGGAAAGATTTCACAGAAGCTTCCCCCTGACGATATCCTTATCCGGATCTCGGGGAAGAAACTGTTAGTCCTGCCTACAACCCCCGTATAGCCGCGTTTCCAGCTCATCATGATCATCAGCAATACCGAAATGTGCGGGAAAATGGTTGTGGGAGTGCAGGTCGAGTACCAGCAGGTGCTTGTCCAGAGGCCTATGCCGCTTACCGTTTAAATCCCAGTAATATTTCCACCCTATGAAAAGTCATAATCGGGCGACAGGGCACTTAGAGTATTCATCATTAAGGTTTTAACTCTACCCCGGCTTCAATAATCACTGAGGGGTATATGGGGTCGTTTCTGTTGTCGTGCACATCAAAACCCGTTATATTTGCATCCCTTTCTTCCGTGGAATTCCATCATCCGGCTGATTTAATCCAAACAGTGTCTCTGCAGCGTTTTCCGGGTCGTTATTACGATACTCAACCCACCTGTAAGTTATTGAGTAAGAGCAGTCGCCGCAGTCACAGTAATGTCGTAGCTATTTACTTTCTTTAATTAGTTCACTTTCTTTCCCTGTAACAGATGTAGAACCGCAGACAAAACAGCATGGCGAGCATCCCCGAGATATACTGCTGCGTGCCTTGCTGCTTTCTCCGTCTGAGTTGTGTTATACAGCCAGAAGCCGTGATTAATAAGTGAATACCGGTTGAACAAGATGGAGAAACAGTGACTTTTGCCTGATTTGGTAGTAATCGATGAGTTTGGGTTTGTCCCTTTTAACAAGGCCGGTTCTGAACTGTTATTCCAATTTTGCTCAGCCAGGTATGAACGGGGAAGTATTATCGTTACCACAAATCTTGAATTTGACAAATGGACAGAGGTTCATGGGGATGAGCAACTAACAGCGGCTTTGTTAGACCGGTTAACGCACCGCTCACATATCCTCAACATAAATGGCGAGAGCTACAGGTTTAGGGAGAGTATTTCAAAACAGACCAAATTGAGATTATTTTTTATTGTTAAGGTGGCCTATTTTTTAACCGGTAAATGGCCTTATTTTTAGTTGCTATTTACACCCAAAAATATTTACCGGTTAAAAAATAG
>CBEULQ010000881.1:0-1706 GCA_965543975.1 uncultured Desulfocucumis sp.
TGAAAGTGGTGAAAAGGGTTGGATCAGCAAAATATTAATGAAGAAAACAAAGAAATAACCGGTTTAATTACAAAGGAAATATTTAAAGAGCTGTTCTTTGAAATGAATCCTGAAAAGGAAAATCAGATGCAACTAAAAATGATACTTGTGAAAATCCTTGCAGACGGGCAGCTGCAGGGTGAATTTCACAGGGATTTTAATCCCGTTCATGCCGCCGATAATATCATCAGTATCTATTTCTATACTTTATTTCAGTGGTTAGACGGAGGGTTAAACAAGCCCTTGGCAGAGGAATTCTCGGACAGAGTAAAGATAATCATGACCGGAATTGCATCTACCTGTAATTTAACAGTCTAGTTAAACCTTATATTTTCCGATTAGATCAATAAATAAGGAAGTGAGGATAAGGTGGTTGCCTTTGCCGGTATACTTTTAGGAATGGTTTCGTCCATTATAATGCAAACTATTCTGGCTACCGTACTTCCTGGTGTAGTAAAAGATTTAGGCGGTGCTTATCTTTATAGCTGGGTTTTTAGTGGCTATTTGATTGCATCAACAATTACTATCCCCATATTCGCCAAGCTGGCAGATCTTTACGGTCGAAAGCGTTTTTATTTGGGTGGCATGGTGGTGTTTTTAGCCGGTTCGGCTTTAAGCGGAACGACTAACTCAATGGAGCATCTGGTGATATACCGTGTATTACAGGGTTTGGGGGCGGGAGCCCTGGCGCCGGCGGCAATTGCCATGATAAGTGACTTGTTTCCCATTAAAGACCGTGGAAAAATGATGGGTGTGCTGGCAATCGTACAAGTATTGGCAAATGTTGCCGGCCCCTTAGTAGGAGGTCTAATTGCCGATAATCTTGGTTGGCAGTGGGCCTTTTGGGCAAACATCCCCATGGGGATTCTGGCCATAGTTCTAGTAGCTGTTGGATTTGCAGACACTGCTAATGGAAGCCGTCAAACCAATTTGGGCCAGGTTGATTTTATAGGTGGTTTTTTGTTAGGGGTAGCGATAGTAATGTTAATCCAAGGATTTAAAATGGCCGAAACCAGGGGTCTAATACATGCGCAAACCGGATTAATTTTATTGTTGGCTGCATTTGTTTTTGTCGGTTTTTTATGGCAGGAAAAAAAACATTCAGACCCAGTGGTTTCCCCTGATTTAATAGCAGCTAAAAATGTAAAGGTGTCCCTGGTAAGTACCTTTTTGCTGGGAGCAATGATGTATGGAGCAATAGTTGTTTTACCTATCTATGGCCGGGTGATACTGGGTGAAACTGCCATGCAAGGAGGAAAATTGTTGTTGCCGCTAGCCCTTGGTTTAGGTTTAGGTGGAATCCTAAGTGGCAAACTGGCTCAAAAGTTTAGCTACGCAAAGCTGGTTGTGTGCGGATGGGCAGTGGTAACAGCGGGTTTTTCTATGTTAGCCATATCCAGCAGGTTGGAGTTAATCTATTACCCGTTAGCTGGCATGGTTTTTGTCGCTGGGCTTGGCCTGGGGGTAATTTTCCCAACCTTATTACTATCAGGCCAAAATGCCGTGGCAGAAAACCAGCGAGCCGTGGTGGGCGGCCTGGTACAAATAAGCAGAAATTTGGGTGGAGCTATAGGCATTCCTGCTTTTACAAGGTTTATTACACCAACTGGTGGTCAGGTTATTGGCGCTAATGGACCGGATGCTTATTTAGCGCTTTTTTTATTATT
>CBEULQ010000882.1:0-1706 GCA_965543975.1 uncultured Desulfocucumis sp.
GCATGCGTTGTTCCGGTGAGATTGATATCACCAGGCCTCGTTGGAGCGAACAGCCCACCGCGCTAATCCCCATGATCCTCAGCAACATCAAAAATTTTGCACCGAATGCCCGCAGCGTTAAATTTGAGCAGGGGCGGCTGGAAGCAGAACAGGAGGAACGGGAGCTCTTAAGCCGTTTGGAGCAATTGCCCGGCGGCAAACAAAAAGCCAAAAAGACAAAGAAGATGATTAGCGTTTTGCGCAATTTTATCGGCTACCGGGAATATCCCAAGTATGCTTTTATCCAACGTTACTGGATTTATAAGCAGGCCCTGCTGCAGGAGGCCGCCACGCTGGTGCAAAAGGGGGTCATCCAGGAGAAGGAGGATATTTACTATCTATCCTTTGAGGAACTCCGGGAGGTTGTTCGCACAAACCGGCTGGATTACAGCATCATAACCGGGAGAAAAGAGGAGTATGAGGTATATGAAAAACTGACGCCGCCCCGGGTGATGACGTCCGAGGGCGAGGTATTATCCGGCGAATACAATACCGGCAATATCCCCCAGGATGCCCTGGCGGGCATACCCGTTTCATCCGGTATCATCGAGGGACGCGCACGGGTCGTTTTAAAGATGGCGGACGCCAGCATTGAGGATGGCGATATTTTGGTTACTAAGTTCACTGATCCCAGCTGGACGCCGGTATTTGTATCTGTCAAAGGCCTGGTGACGGAGGTGGGTGGTCTTATGACCCATGGCGCCGTCATTGCACGGGAATACGGCCTTCCCGCAGTGGTAAGCGTGGAAAACGCCACGAAGCTGATCAAAGACGGGCAGCAAATCCGGGTGAACGGAACGGAAGGATATGTAGAAATGCTGTGACAAAGGCTTTGCCGGAGCAGCCGGAAGGATGGAAGGAAATGTGCGAGTTCTCTTAAACCAGGTAAAGCCAGGGCTTGTTTAAACCCTGGCTTTTATCATTCAGTTCTAATATTTTATTCCCGGGTCATCTGCCATTAAGTTAACAGTACCCCTTGGATAAAAAACATTATAATGATTTAGTTGAGGGTCAGGATTTTGCTGGGTAGCTCCAGGGAACATAAATAATAACTGGTATTTTTCTCCAGCCTTATAAACCAGAATATCTTCATCCTTAAAATGATGAGTGTTTTCTGGTGCCCCCAGAACATCTTTTACTTTGGACATTGTAACTTGTTTAAAGCTGTTATCGTAAGACCTTACATCGAAAATCTGTGAGCCTTTGTTAAACCCAAAAGCTACATTATGTTTCGAGTAAGTGACATAAGTCCCTTTAGCGGCAGCAATATAGTCTTCTGCGTCCGGGTCTCCCCATTTTTCCTTTACTGTTTCTATAACAGTGGTTTCAACAGGGAACTGGCAATTTATAACCTTCCCTTGCCGGGCTGACTGCATAATCTCATTCAGCAGCGCCGCTTGTGAACCATTTTTTTGTTCCTGATTTGAACTGCTTGATTCTGTTGAACTTCCAGCGGGTTGTGCGCCGGGTTGCTCCGGTGCACCTTTTTCTGGCAAGGCGCAACCGGTTAATAAAATTATGCACAGCACCAATAAAGTTATAACGGGCTTAGATCTTTTTGACATGATTTTTTTTACCTCTCTACTTCATTTACCTCTGGTTGCTGGTTAATCTAATTCTTTAATAACGTTATCCCGGTATTGCTCTATTTCATTTGTCAACTTGTA
>CBEULQ010000883.1:0-1696 GCA_965543975.1 uncultured Desulfocucumis sp.
CAGATGGGTATATTATAAAACATGTCTCCAGGGAAAAACTAATTGAATCCATCCGCCAGGTATACCTGGGAGAAAAAATAATTGACCCCGCGGTTATTAACAGTATAGTCAATGATTACATCAAATTGTCACAACTGGCCGGTATGCCGGATGATAATAAAGCCCAAACGGTACAATTTACCCCCAGGGAAAAGGAAATTCTTTTTCACCTGACCAAGGGCATGACCAACAAGGAAATATCCGTGGTTACGCACCTTTCCGTGGATACCATAAAAACACACCTGCGCAATATATTCCGCAAATTAGACGTAAAAAACCGCTCCCAGGCAATTAACCAGGGAATTAAATATTTCAATTCCATTCCATATAATTAATTGCCCGCATATTTTCCACCAGTTTCATTTCCGTTAACAGACCTTCCACTTGCGGCCGAGGTAGAGAAAGGCCTCCCAGATTCCCCCGAACTACCGTACGGGATTTATCCGATATTGTGAAGCAGTTCGTCCGTATCCCGCGGGGGTCAATATCCCCTACCTTCATGCCCTCATATACATTCAGTCCATTTTAAGTACTCCTCTTAGCATGCCATCAATGGAGGCCACAAGTGGAATATTATTCTAAACAGTTGGCTGCAATAGGACTTAATCATTCAAACCTTAATCATTTTATTTATGTTTTGAGCCGCTAGCAACATTGCCGTGATTGCCCTGTTCAACCGGTCACCTTTAAATGTTTCGGCAAAGCCTACCATCCAAATAGCCGCTACAATGCGGTCATGCGCGTCGGAAATAGGGACACATACTGCGTTAACACCCTTGATGTATTCCTCATAATCAGTTGAGTAACCCTGCTTTCTCACTTTTTCAATTTCTTTTATGTACACCCCAGGGTCAGTAACTGAATTGGAGGTAAATTCAGGAAGAGATTTTTCTGCCAGAATAGCTTGTAGTTCCTGTTCTGTAAGCCCGGACAGAAAAACTCTTCCCGTGGCCCCCGCAAAAAGCGGTATCCTGGTACCGATCGGCGCAGAAATCTTCAGCTCGAAAGGGTTGTCAACCTTTTCTATAATGGTTATTCTTTTTCCGTCAAAGGTTCCTAAAAAAATTGTCTCCTTAAACTCTCCGAATAATTGCTCCATGAACGGTCGGGCCAATAACCTCATATCCCCACCGGCAAGAGCCCTGTTTCCCAATTGGATAAGGGTTGGACCCAGCCTGAATTTCTTATTGGCGTCTTGTGTTATAACTTCTAGATCTGTCAAGGCCAGTATAATTCCATGCATTGTACCTTTTGACATATTTAACTTACGGGCCAGATCGCTGATTCCCAATCCAGACTGGTCATCGGCAATTTCCTTGAGTACTGCAAAGGCCTTGTATAATATGGGCGCACTATATCCACTTGCCGGTTTATTAATTGACATAAACACCCTCCAATGGAAATGAGTAAAAATGCAGTTGTGACTTTGAAGTATAAAAGGGCGAAAACCGCCCGCTTATTTAATTTTCGTGCGCATGGGGACTAAGCAAAAGTTTTCCCGCCAGCATATTTTGAAATTATAAATCGCCGGTATACTTTGCCCGGCCGGTTACTTTTTCAATCCCGTCAATCCTGGGCACGCTTTTTCCTATCATTGCGTAATTCTCGCTCATTTAACCACCCCTTTTTTACTGTTCACCGGCCGCAGACAATATGG
>CBEULQ010000884.1:0-1692 GCA_965543975.1 uncultured Desulfocucumis sp.
GAAAGATAAAATTACTAAAGGATGAGTATTGGGTATGCAAAACATTAACTACAACCTCATAAGTGTTGCCCTGGGAATATCAATAATTTTAACCAGCTGTATAATTGCCTTTATATTTCAAAAGTATTTTTTTGGCAAATATCGGAATAAGGTCGGAAACGTAGTGGATTCAAAAAAGCCTGATAGTTAGGACGCGTAGTTTCTAAGTGATTTTGAACGCTGTATAGCACGTTTATACTTTGTGTGGTAGTTGAAAACGATCAAAAGAAAACTAACCCTGGGGTAGAAAAAGGTATTCTATTTCTTTCAGGCAGTTTAAATCCTCCAGGGGGTTTCCCTTTACGGCGATAATATAGGCTGGATGTCCGGGCTTGATTCTGCCAATCTCCCGGAATCCCGATATTATAGCTCCTACGTCTGTGGCAGCCCTTAATATTGCTTCCTTGGACAAACCTGCCTCCCTATACAGCATCAGTTCCTCCAGATAGCCGGTGCCATGACATACCCCGCTGGCCCCGGCGTCGGTGCCCACCCCCAGAAGTACTCCCATTTCGGAAGCCAGAGCCAGCATTTCTTGCTGCCGGCGATATGTTCTTTCTATTATTCGTATCTGTTCGGAAGAATAGATTTTGTATCTGTCACCCTTTATCTGATTGGCCACCGGGACAATGGTGGGAATCCAGGCAGTGCCCTTTTCGGCCATTTCTCCCAGGGAAGCCTCGCTGATAAAATAACCGTGCTCCACTGAATTAACCCCGGCCCTCACGGCAAGTTTAACCGCCTGATCAGAGCTGGCATGGGCCATTACTTTCAGTCCGTAATCCCGGGCTATATCAACTATGTTATTTAGTTCCCCTTGAGTGAACTGCAATTCTCCCACCCGGCCATAGCAACTGAAACTTACCACCCCGGAAATCAGTACCTTGATCTGGTCAGCCCCGGCGGCAGCCAGCTTTTGTATGGAACCGGGTAGTTCCCAGGGTAGATAGCCTGGCCCCAGGAAGGAGCCGTATTTACCCTTTTTACCGATAGCCCACCCGCTGGACTTTATATGAGGCTCCGGGTTATCGCCGCTTGCAATTTCATTTTTATATTTGAGGTTTATTCCCTTCAAATCCCCGCCGTCCCTGACACCAACAATTCCGTTCGTCAAAGCATCCGATAGATTTTTATTTACAAGTTCTCTAAATTCAGCGCTATTCTCCCACCGGGCCAGAGAACCGTTGAAATCGCGGCCATCCAGCGCCAGGTGCACATGGCAGTCCACCAAACTCGGTAATAGGGTGCAGTGGGATAAATCAACAACCTCAACTTTGTCCGGGACGGTATTTACCCTGCCGAAAGGCTGCAACCGGTTAAAACCCACGGGGCTTGATCCGGGTGTCTCCTCACAGTTTCTATTTGGCTCTATGGAATATACCTTTTGTCCTTCTATGTAAATGTTAACTTTATCCCGAACCTGTTTTCCGTTACCGTCAAAAAGACTCCCCGCCTTGATGATAATGTACTTTCCTTTAGTTAGACCTCGTATTTTCAATGGTTTTCCAACTCCCGGGAGAAAACATTTGTGATATTTTATCACGGAAATGAATTTGAACAGCATTAAAAACATTTTTTACACATTCCGCAGGAGTTTCACTGCTCCCCAGACAAAGAGATTTTAACTTCAGTTGATGAGTTGATACGTTAAAA
>CBEULQ010000885.1:0-1689 GCA_965543975.1 uncultured Desulfocucumis sp.
CCCATCGGTTGTAATCCGGATGTGAAAGTACTTTATTGTATTTTTTGAACTCTCGGTATTCGACTACCGAAAGCTTGCCTTCTTCCGTCCAGCGCTTGCGCTCAGTGGTTGTGCAACTAAGAATTTTTTCTAACTCTGTGGGGAATACTGCAAGTTCTTTTTTAAATGTGTTAAAAAATTTTTTGTAGAGAATCTCGTTGTCGCGTAGAAGTGTTGTTATCTCATTAATAAGGTCATGTTTTTTTAATTTCTTATTGTCGTCTTTGCCGAGGAAAGCCAAAAGTCTATCTTTTGTGATAGAACTAAAATAAACTTTCGGTATCAATATTAAACCCCCTGCAATTGGTCTTTAAGGTATTTTAGAATTATCTTTCAGTCCAGAACAATTATTTAATAACATCCTACCAAACAAATGTTCTAATGGCAAGGGGGTATTGAGCAAAAGATTAATCATTATATAAAAATAAGAAATTTAAGAGTTAGACTAGAGCAAGGAGACGGGGTTATTGCTTCCCGATAAAGCGACAACCCCGTCTTGCTACCCATGTGCCGAAAGTGGCAAACGAAACGTCCCCGTGCCACCTGCCTGCCCGTGCCATCCGTACCACGTGCCACCCGCCGATGGTGGCAAGCGAAACGTCCCCGTGCCACGAAGGTGCCCGGGGTAACCCCTAGGCACCTTTTATTCTGTCCAAAAGCTGGCCCAGCCGCTCTCCGGGTTTCCCACGGTCCAGTAAGAGCACTATGGTTTCAGACAGGTATTCTCTCAAACGGTTTTCATCCGCTAAATCCACTTCCACCGTTGCCAGCCTGGGCCTTCGGCCCAGTTTACCTCCGGCCAGCACACGATATCCGGTTTTACAACCCTGCAGCGCGCCCACCGGGCATCTTCTGACGCAGACGCCGCAGTTGAGGCAGATTTCACGGTTGATTTCCGGCCCCTTTTCCTTCATGTCGATGGCGCCGTCCGGGCAGGAACGGGCACACTCGCCGCAGAGGGTGCAGCCTTCGCCCAGGGAGGGAACCAGTTGCCCCTGTATGCCGAAATCCTTTATCTGCGGCTGGGAGCAGGAGTTGGGGCAGCCCGCTATGGCCACCCGGAAAACCTGGTGGTGCATGGGGCGGTCCGTTTGTAAACGGGCTTGTTGTTTTTGATTAAAGCTGGTGCTGTCAAAAACCTCTTTGACCAGTTTTTCCGTGGAATCCAGATCTATTATGGAGTTAGGGCAGTTGCGGCAGCGTTCAACTGTATACATAGAGGACAAGCGGGAAACCTCCTTTAAAGATATATTGATTTGATTGAAGAATATATGAAGATACCCCGCTTGGTCGCCGGAGAATCATTTTGGCATGGTGCCGCTCCCGGCAGCAGGTAGGGCCATATTTCCTAATTATAATGTTAATTTTACTATCAAATATTGCAATGATTTGCGTCACAGATGGACCTGTTCAATGGTAAAGCCAGAGAGGATAGTTGACAATTTATATCAAAGTGATATCATATTGGTATCTAAATATAAGTGAGCCTTGGGTTCGGAAGGGGTTATTCCCCTACCGAACCCTTAGAGCGAACTTAGTTCGAATACGTTGGGGACATTCCTCACCCCAAAGTCAGGCTTTAAATAGAGGTGTGTCCCCTTTCCTTAATTGCCTGTTTATCCCCGACCTTCGAGGACGGGGTCTTACAGG
>CBEULQ010000886.1:0-1689 GCA_965543975.1 uncultured Desulfocucumis sp.
ATTAGAGCATATACCCATGATGAGGATGTAGCCAAGGTTTCCATCGTGGGGGCCGGCATGGTTACCAATCCAGGGGTGGCCGCAATGATGTTTGAAGCCCTGGCCCAGGAGAAAATCAATCTTGAAATGATAACTACCTCGGAAATTAAAATTTCCTGCATAATTAAAAGCATATATGCTGATAAGGCTGTCAGGGCACTGCATAAAAAGTTCAACCTTGGCCAGGCGCCGGAATGTTCAGCCTGCTGTCAGTAAAATATATTAATTGGGGACATTCCTTCTTGATAAATGTAAATAGGTAAGGGGTGACGCGACATGCATCACCCCTTATTTTTATGCCTTCACTTTAATTTTACGGGTGGGACTACAATAACTCATCTTTTATAAATTTATCCATCAACGTATAACCCTCTGCTATATAAATTCCTGCTGCCGCCGCGCTTTGCTCATGATACGGTATTCTATCAACAGTTTTTCCGGACCCGGCGCAGAGGGCGAAGGGCACGGGGTCGGTGGCGTGGGTCATGGTCTGCATGGGGGTGGGGTGGTCGGGCAGCACCAGCAGGCGGTAATCGTCAAATTGCTCCAATCCTTCCAGCAGAGTTCCCAGTACCTTTTCGTCTATTTCCTCTATGGCCTTTATTTTTGTTTTTAAATCTCCCTGATGACCGGCCTCGTCCGGGGCTTCCACGTGAATATATACAAAATCATGGCCCTGTTGCAGGACTTCCAGGGCGGCCCTGGCTTTACCCAGGAAATCCGTATGTATATTCCCCGTTGCCCCCGGCACCTCGATCACAGTCATGCCGGCGCAAATGCCGATACCTTTAATCAGGTCCACCGCTGATATAACAGCCCCTCTTATGCCGTATTTAGCTGTGAAGTCAGTGAGGAAGGGTTTTTTCCCCTGACCCCAGAACCACAGAGAATTGGCGGGGTTAAGGTTTTTCTCCATTCTGGCTTTGTTCACCGGCAGGCCCGGCAGGAATTCATTGCTTTTCTTCATTAAATATAAAAGGTCATCCGACCCGTCTCCCCGGGGCAGGTAGCTGGTAATGGTTTTTCCCGAAATGTCATGGGGCGGAGTAAGTTCCGTGGTGACCGGGGCGTTTTCCCACACCATAAGGTGCCGGTAGCTGACTCCGGAGTAAAACCTCTTATCACCGACGCCCAGCCTTATATTTACTTCATCCAGCAGTTCCGCCGCCTCAGGGGTGGATATTTCCCCGGCGCTGTAATCCACCATGGTTTTACCGGCATATTCTTCATTGGAGGAAAGAGTCACAAGGTTGCAGCGAAAGGCCACATCATTTTCTTTTAATTCAACCCCCATGCTCACAGCTTCAAGAGGGGATCTGCCGGTGTAGTATTTAACCGGGTCGTATCCGATCACAGAAAGGTTGGCCACATCGCTGCCCGGGGGGAAGTTGTCCGGCACAGTTTTAACCAGGCCGATCACTCCCCTGGAGGCTACCGCATCCATGTTGGGTGTTGCCGCGTACTGAAGCGGGGTCAGGTTTCCCAGTTCCGGGCAGGGGTAATCGGCCATGCCGTCCCCTAATACCACTACATATTTCATAATCATAATCTCTCCATTGCATTTTTGTAGCCGCTATGCGGTTTTTACATGTTTGAAATATTATTTTCTCCCCAATACCGGATATTCCTTTACTGAAAATAAAGATATTA
>CBEULQ010000887.1:0-1688 GCA_965543975.1 uncultured Desulfocucumis sp.
ACATTTTGACTTTTCTAAATTTTAACAAGATTATGAGCTTAAAAAAGAGTTTCTTCTCTATATTTGTTCAATTATAATTTTTTTACGTCAATAATACTTTACATTAACCCTCTTATTTATTTCAGTCAGGTACCTAACTGCAGTATCTGCCATAAATATTCCTTCCTTACATATTCAATTATAGTTTACGTCAACAATAGTTTACACTACATATTTCAGTCAGTTGCCTGACTATAGCATCTGCCATTCGCAATAACCGTCACGGTTGGGATGAACACTATCGACGTAATATATCCCCATACCGCGGCCTGTCCCGGGATCGGCCAGACACCAGTGAAAGTCCACCACCGACAGTCTCTCAACAGACGCAAATTCCCTCATCCACTTTTTGTATAACTATAGCAAAACTGATACCTGAACAACATCATCTGGATCAATAAAATAAAAAAGTTAACAGCTTAAACCCGCTGTTAACTTTTTTGATTAGAGTATATTTCAAATAATCAACCTATGTTTTTACCAAAGAGCTTACCGGTTGCCATAAGATGTCCAAGGTTTTCCACAACCCGCACCACATAAAGTTTCTCCGTTTCATAAAGGCATATTTCGCATATTTCGTCTATGTATTTACCTTCCTGTGTAAACAGCAGCCTTATTCTGGGGTGTTGGGAATAACCTTTTTTTGTTTCCACCACGGCGCCTATTTCTCCGGTATTGATTTCCACTATAGTGCCGATGGGATATGCCGCTATGTTGTATAAAAACGCTTTCAGTATATTACTGTCAAATTCTGAGTCCACTGATTCGGAAAGCAACTGGTAAGCCTCATGGGGAAGTGAAGCCTTTTTATATACCCTGTCGGCCGTAATAGCATCATAGGCGTCTGCCACCGATACGATTTTGGCAAACTCGTGAATATCGTTTTTTCTTAATCCCCTGGGGTAACCCCCGCCACCCTGTCTTTCATGATGCTGCAGGGCCACAGAAGCAACCACGACATCCTCAATGCCTGTCTGTTTTATAAGTTCGAAACCGTAGTAACAGTGTTTCTTAACTTCTTCAAATTCATCAGGGGTAAGCTGTTCTGGTTTTTTTATAATTCCCGCAGGTATTTTTGTTTTTCCGATGTCGTGCAGCATAGCTCCCAAACCAAGCTGCATAAGCCTCTTGCGGTTATATCCCAGTGTTATGCCGGTCAGGAGGGATAAAACGCACACATTAACGGAATGCCTGAAAGTATATTCGTCAAAGGTTCTGATATCCAGCAGGTTCACCAACATAGAGCGGTTTACCAGCAGTTGATCCACAATTTCCAAGACGGTGTTCATCATATCCCTGCAAAGCACCGCCGCACCTTTAGCCGTTAATTCATTCCCGTTACTGTAGTTGTTAATAAACCTCTTTACCGTGGTTATAGCTTTAGTTCTTGTTTCTTCTAATATAACATCCTCTATATCTATATCGGGTAATAGTCCGTCTTCCACATACACCCGGGAAATTCCCAGCATGGCCAGCCTTTTTATAAATATGGAAGTAAGCACGGTACCCTCGCTTAACAAAACGTGACCGTTGCTGTTGTATACCGGCCGCCCTATTATCATTCCAGGGGCAAGTGACTTTACAGACATTAATCGCATGGCAGTTCCCCTAAAAAAATGTTGTAAATTACACCATTTTGTTCTATAAAA
>CBEULQ010000888.1:0-1687 GCA_965543975.1 uncultured Desulfocucumis sp.
TTCTTTAAAGTTTTATACCCGGGTATTTTTGCATAAAAAAAGGGTGGGGCAGTCAAACGACTACCCACCCCAGTAATCAAACCTTGAACCCCTATGCAGGGGGCCAACCGGTAAGCAATAATTCAGTTAACAATACATTAATTATTATATATAAATACTTTCACGAAAACAATGATTAAATAATGCAAAGTTTTTTCCATGCCGTATTAATGATCCTACTTTAATTCGGTTTAGCGGATTGGAGCCGGAAGGTAATCGAGCATACAAAGGCGAAATCATATTCAAACATGCCGGAGTATGACAATGACCGTAAAAAACAATAATGTTATACACAGTAAATTACTCTTTCTCGGCGGTGAGTACGAAATAACCCGAATTGTTGATGCCGCCGCCAGGCCGTCTGTCAAATTTTTCGCGGACAGGTTTTATGTTACCGTGGCCGATGATTCACGAGAAGCATTCCTACTGCCGTTGATAAAATGGTACCGCCGGCAGGCCAGGGATATAATTACCCGCCGGGCTGAAGAGTTTGGGAAAAAGCTTGGCTTAGACTACAACCGCATTTGCATCAAGGACCAGAAAACCCGCTGGGGCAGTTGCTCTTCCCTGAAAAATTTAAACTTCAACTGGCGCCTTATTATGGCGCCGGTTAAGGTGATTGATTATATCGTTATACATGAACTTATCCACCTGGCTGAAATGAATCACTCACCAAAGTTCTGGCGGTTGGTGGAAAGCTACTGCCCGGATTATAAAGAACACCGTAAATGGCTTAGGGAAAACAGTTCAAACCTCCGCCTATAAAGTACACCCTAGAGGCTGTTCAAAAACGAGCATCGCAAGGAAGCACCGGTGGACGGAGCGGAGCGTACACATAGTACGTGAGCATCCGTCCGGCGGGGCTGACGAAGCCAGGCGAAGTTTTTCAACAGCCTCGTCAGCCCAGATATATGTACCTTTCCAAAGTACGGTTGAATGGCGTCCATTCCCCGTCGGCTTCCCGGCTTTCTTCGGCCCCCCGGGTAAAGGAGTCCACAATGGCGTCCAGCGTATCAAGCTGGTGAATTATCGCCGCCTCAATAAATTTCGGGCGTTTTGGGGACTGCCATTCGTATTCCCCGTGATGACTGGTGATGATATGCAACAACTTTATTTTAATCTTCTCCGGAAAACCCTCCAGTTGTTCAATCCTTTTCTCTACCATGCTCACCCCCAGCATGATATGGCCCAGGAGCCTCCCCCTGTCCGTAAAGTCGATAACCCTGTCGTACCGGTATTCCTCTACCTTTCCTATATCATGCAGAATGGCGCCCGTAATAAGCAGATCCCTGTTCACCCGGGGATATAATTTTGAAATGACAACCGCGGCTTTGGCCACGTTAAGGCTATGCTCCAGCAGTCCTCCAAGATAAGCCTGGTGGTTCATTTTGGCTGCGGGTGCGCTTATGAAAAGTTTGAGCCACTGCTGGTCGCTGAAAAATGAATCCAGCAGCGCTTTAAGATTCTCATCCTGAACAGAATCGGCCAATCCCTTGATTTCGGCCAGCATCTCCCCGATGTCGCCGGCTGCTGAAGGGATAAAATCCTGCGGGTCAAAATTTTCATCGGAACAGACCCTCAATGAATGAATATTTAATTGAACATTACCGTTAAATTCTCTAACCTCCCCGGTAACTGCCACCAGGTC
>CBEULQ010000889.1:0-1681 GCA_965543975.1 uncultured Desulfocucumis sp.
GGTATGGACGGTATTAAAATCAATATAGCTCACCGCCCTGGCTGAGCAGCCGATGCCGCCTACAACCACCACTTCATCTTTGGACAAACCCATCCGGTGTACGGTCCTTAAAAAGGATTGCAGCACAATTCCGGTGCCGCAGCCGGGACACCACATATGGGGCAGACTACCCGGGCGGAAATAATTCATAATCTCTTCAGGCACTGGGAAACACCTCTTTTATTCGCCGGAGTATCTCCAGAGGCGAAATCAATTCGCCGCTGACCTTGCCCAAAGAAACAACAGGACATCTGCCGGCATGTCGCTCAACCTCTCCGGCCATTTGTCCCGCATTCATTTCCGCCACAATTATGCAGCGGACCCTGCCGGAAAGCTCCTGGATTTCCCGCCCGGGAAATGGCCAAAGGGAAACCGGGCGCCACATTCCCGCTGCAATACCCTCAGCCCTGGCTTCCTTAACGGCCCTACGGGCCGAACGCGCCACCGATCCGTAGGCCACCACGGCAACCTCCGCATCCTCCAGCATATAGCCATCGGATATATATATTTCACCGGCGTTATTATCAACCTTGCCCAGCAACCGGGAAATCAAGTCAGAGGCCACCCCCGGGTCGTTTGAAGGGATACCTCTCTGATCATGCACCAGTCCGGTTACGTTAAAACGAAATCCCCTGCCAATGTCGGGAGTGGCCGGTACCCCGTTGGCTTCCGGCTTGTAAGGCAAAAAAGAACCGGCTCCGGCAGAATGTTTTATCCTTTCAACAATTTCCAAATCCTCCTGGGGCGGGATCACTATTCTCTCCCTCAAGTGGGCCACAACCTCGTCCAACAGGAGAATTACCGGGGTTCTGAATTTTTCAGCAAAATTTACAGCTTTAACAGTAAGCCCGTACGCCTCCGTTACGGACGACGGGCACAGGGCTATCACCGGATGATCGCCATGAGTGCCCCACCTGACCTGCATCACGTCTCCCTGACCGGGAGCCGTAGGCATTCCTGTACTTGGACCAAGTCTCATAACATTAACAATTACGCAAGGCACTTCTGCCATAACGGCGTAGCCTATATTTTCCTGCATCAGGGAAAAACCCGGGCCGCTGGTGGCGGTAATGGCCTTCATGCCGGCCAGTGACGCCCCTACAATTGCGGCAATGCTGGAAATTTCATCTTCCATCTGGATGAAGACTCCTCCCAGCCGGGGGAGTCTTTTGGCCATGTGTTCCGCTATTTCTGTAGAAGGAGTTATGGGATAGCCGGCGTAAAACATCACGCCGGCTGCCACAGCGGCCTCAGCCACGGCCTCATTGCCCTGCATCAGCCGGGCCATTGGCACAACCCTGGCCATAATATCAGTCCTCCAGGTTTATGGCAAAATCGGGACAAAGCAGTTCACACTTACCGCACCCTGCGCAGGCTAAAGGATTCGCCGCCACAGCCTTTTTCCGGCTATCCACAACCAGAACCCTCTTGGGGCACATAGCCGCGCATATGCCGCACCCCTTGCAAAGCGCCTTGTTTATATAAACCGACGGTGTAGATTTAAACTTTTTCGCTTTCATTATTATCACCCCGCAATAATAACTTCTAACCATTTGCAAAGCAATTTTCATGCCATTCGATAATTTATAAGTGAGCCTTGGGTTGGGAAGGTGTTAGTTTCGAGCTTTACAGCCTGTTGATC
>CBEULQ010000890.1:0-1680 GCA_965543975.1 uncultured Desulfocucumis sp.
AAGGAGGGGATAAAATGGCCTGGAGAGATTTCAAAAAAAAAGTAAAACGGCAGATGTCCGAAGTACTTGAGATTCCCAGTGACGTGGTGCTGGATCTGCCTAAAGTAGTGATATTGGGCAATCTTCAGGTTTTTATAGAGAATCACCGGGGAATAGTGGAGTATACCTCCGAGACGGTCCGGATTAATGTTAATGAATATGTGGTGGTTGTCAAAGGCGAGAATCTGCTGTTGAGGAACATTCTGCCGGAGGAGATAAGCGTGGACGGAAAAATAACCGGGGTGTTTTTTGAGTAATTAAATGACCGGTTGTAATGTACCGTTTCCTTTCATATGATTCACAAAGTTTCTAAAGCGGGGGAAAGTTATGTTCATCTTTAAATTTTTATCTTTTCTAACCGGTTACGTCAGGATAATGGTCTGGGGCAATAATTTGGAAAAATTTATTAATATGGCTGCAGGGCGGGGAATATTTCTCTGGGATATCAAACGGCTGGATAGCGAACATATTCTGGTCAGCGCCAGACTCAGTGCCGTTCATCCCCTGCGCCATATAGCCAGGGCAACAAAGTGCAGGTTTAAATTCAGGGGCAGGGAGGGCCTTCCCTTTCTGCTTTCCAGGGTGCGCCGTAGGAAATCGCTGCTTGCCGGGGCGGCTGTTTTCCTGCTTGGGATGTACATGCTAAGCTCTTTCATATGGTTTGTGGACATCGAGGGTAATAAAAAAATTACTGACAGGCAGATTTTGGAGTCCGCCTCCAAGGCCGGATTGAAAAAGTGGGTTTTTAAGTGGAACTTTACTCCCTCCAAGGTTGAGACTGCCATTAAAGAGGATTATCCGGAAATCTCCTGGGCGGGAGTGTATATTAAGGGAACCAGGGTGGAAATTCAGGTGGCGGAAAAGGTAATTCCCGGGGTCAGGGATGAACATCCCGCCCACATCGTCGCTACCAAGGCCGGCCTGATCAAGGAGATCCTGGTGCTTTCCGGAAACCCTGCGGTGAAGGAAGGGGATACGGTTGTGCCCGGTCAGATTCTGATTTCCGGGATAATACCCCCTCCTGAATCAACCATTGAGGAGGAGAATAACGGTGAACAGGAAAGAAACAATGCCATGGAAAGCACCATTGTTCATGCCAAAGGGCTGGTCCGGGCCAGGGTCTGGTATGAAGGATATGGTGAGGCATTGCTGGAAGAGAAGATAATTCGCCCCACCGGGGGGGAAGTTTCCAGGGTTTGTATGAAATTTGCAAGCAAGGAAATAATTTTAAAAGGCCCCAAGAATATTCCATTTATTGAATATAGAAAGGACAGACAGGTTAAAAAACCTCTTCAATGGAGGAATCTAAGTGTACCCGTCGAACTAATAACTGAAAAATACCTTGAAACGGAAAGGCATACTGAACAGAGGACCAGGGGGCAGGCATTGGCGCTTGCGGAGCAGAGGGCTCTGGCCCAGGTATCCAGGATAATGTCTCCCAATTCCCGGGTTTTGGTACGGGAAGTAAAAGAAGTGAGTGTGAAGAATCCCGAGAATCTGGTTAGGGTCAGTGTATTCCTGGAGACCCTGGAGGATGTAGGAGTTGAAAAACCGATTAAGCCGTGATATCTAGAGCTATAGAATGTCTTTCAATTAAATTCAGGAGGTAATTATTTTATTGACGGAGCAAACCGAAGCTAG
>CBEULQ010000891.1:0-1677 GCA_965543975.1 uncultured Desulfocucumis sp.
AGGGATATATTAAGAGCCTGGGCTGCCCGACGTTTTCCCTCAACGGTGCTGCCGTATTTGGCCATTGCCTTTTTAATTAAAATCTGCTCCATCTGGTCGATTGGTATCAAATCCACATCTTTTTCCGGAGTGTTTTTAAACTGACTCACATGCTGCACCAGATGTTTTTTGGTAAGTATTTCATCGTCCACTGTAACCATTACTCTTTCCACTACGTTTTCAAGCTCCCTGACATTACCCGGCCAGTCGTAGCTGTACAGTACTTCTTCCGCGTCCCTGGAGATGCCCTTTACCTTTTTACCCAACTTACGGTTTAGGTTTATTATAAGATTATTTACCAAAAGTGGCAAATCCTCTTTGCGAATTCGAAGGGGTGGAATTGTAATCTCCACCACATTCAGGCGGTAGTATAGATCTTCCCTGAACCGTCCCTGTCTTATCAGGTCCCTTAAGTTCCGGTTGGTGGCAGCCACCACCCTTACATCAACTTTGATGGTCTGGTTGCCTCCCACCCTTTCAAATTCCATTTCCTGCAAAACCCTCAAAAGCTTACCTTGCAGGTTCAGGTTCATATCCCCTATTTCATCCAGAAAAATAGTTCCTCCGTGGGCCAATTCAAATTTGCCTATCTTTGATTTTATTGCCCCGGTAAAAGCTCCCTTGGAATACCCGAAAAATTCACTTTCCAGCAGGTTTTCCGGAATAGCGGCGCAGTTAACTTTAATGAAGGGCTTTTCCCTGCGGGGGCTGGAGTTATGAATGGCATGCGCAAAAAGTTCTTTGCCAGTGCCGCTTTCACCCAGTAAAAGCACGGTGGAATTGCTTCGGCCCGCCCTTTCGGCCAGCTGAATTGACTTTTTCAACTCCTGGCTATTCCCCAGAATATCGTTAAAAGTATACTTGCTGGTGGTAACCTGTCCTAATTTATCGGAAAGGTTTTCAATAAGCGAAGTACTCCTGCGAAGCTCATCCATCAACCTCATAACGTCGGTAAAATGCTGGAATACAACCACTGCGCCCTCCATTTTGCCGTCCACCATGATAGGCGCTGCATTGGAAACAACCTCGGCGTTGCTGCCTCCCACCCTGGTCCGGTGGCCTGATACTTTTTTGCCGGTTTTCAACGCAGTGCCCAGGGCGCCATCTGGGGAAGCCACAAAAATGTTCTGGCCGATTCTTTCCTTTTCCGAAATCCCTGTGATCCTGGTAAAAGCAGGGTTAACGTACTTTATTATCCCCTGATTGTCGGCAACCTCAATTGCTTCCTGTACCGAATTTAAAATCGCCGACAATTCCCCCTGTATTTTTTTAAACTCCAGCAACTCTTCCTTTTCCCTCAGAATTGTGTTCAGTAAATCGGCAACCCGGGCTTCCACCACGGCGGTTTTGGGATTTTTTATCCTGTTAAGCTCCTGCTGAACGTCAACAGAACCTGATGCGTCAATAATAACGTCAATATCCTGTATGGCTGCAAGCTTCTTGAAATCGGTGGTGGTAAAAACTCCGTCGGTTTTTGCCGCCAACATACCCTGCGAGGAGGCATCGGAATCCGCCATTCCTTTTAAAAATACATCTTTCATGGCCTTCAGATTGCGGTAAACTGAATAGCCCTCCGTCCCACCGCCCACTATGGCTACCCTCAACCTGGACAAGTCATGACACCACCTTAAAGATTAA
>CBEULQ010000892.1:0-1668 GCA_965543975.1 uncultured Desulfocucumis sp.
CATGCTCTCATAGGTGGAAAAACCCGCATGGTCCATGAAAATGTCCTCTGTGGGGACTCCCAATTTTTCTGCGTACCGGCGCATGCTGTTAACCTCGTCGTAACTATTCCTGCCGTGATCCCCGGTCATAATTATTTTCCGGACTTTTTTTCCCTTATACAATTCCACCGCCGTTATTATCCTGTCCGCCAGCATGTCGCACACCCTGCCGTCGGGAAAAACATAAGCCCCCAAAACTATAGCCGCCTGGACTTCCGGACATTTTTCCGCCGGTACCATAGCGTAATTTCCCTTTGTTTTCACATGTTGATCCACCGCAAAGGCACCGGCTCCTATGATTAAAATGGTAATCAACAAACGAATTAAATATCTTTTTAACATACCATCCCTCACTCACCATCCTCAAATCCCATGCAAATACCACAGGATGGGCAGGCGGTATCCAGGCCGGAATCATGGAGCAGACCGGGTGGTATTTGCCCCCGTTCGATTTTTTCAAAACCCCATTTTCTCATATAATTTTCCGCGGTATTAGTCAGCAGATAGAAATGTCTGCCACCTGCCTGTCTGGCTCTTTTCATCGCCTTCTCCACCAGTTCCGAGCCAATGCCGGATTTGCGCCATTCCGGGCGAACCGCCAGCGAGCGCAGCAATACGGATCCACCCTGTTGCTCAACTCCGATGACACCTGTTACACCACCTTCTCCGGCATCCGCCAGAAGGAAATTCTGTATTTTTTCCCGCACCCCCGCAACGGGCAGCCCACATTGGCCCAGCAGTTCGTTAATAGCGGGAAAATCGTCTCCCGAGGCGATCCTTATGCGATAGTCTTTCCCTTCCTCAAGCAGACGGGAAGGTTTTTTCGACCTGATGAAGGCGCTGGCCACAGCGCCGTTAATCTCATTAAGTTCTGCCTCCGACATTTCCGGAAACATCTGCGCTGCCGCCTCCCCGGTAAAATCATAAACCCTGGTTATTTGCACCTCTATATCTAAGAACCCCGCGGCAGCAAGTTTACAACGGTATTCTTCCTCCAACATCGCCCCTGCCACACACCCCGCCCAGGCCATAATATCCCGCTGGACTTTTTCCGGCAGTGGCCTGGTGAGAACGATATCGGAAACAGCAAATCTTCCTCCCGGCTTCAATACCCGGAAAGCCTCCTCCAGCACCCTGTCCTTATCGGCGGAGAGGTTGATAACGCAGTTGGAAATAATAACGTCCACAGTGCCGTCAGGGATGGGTATATCTTCAATATGACCCTTTAAAAACTCAACATTGTTGATACCTGCTCTGGCCTGATTGGCCCTGGCCTCGGCCAGCATCTCGTCGGTCATATCAAGCCCGTATGCTTTTCCGGAAGCCCCCACCCTTCTTGCGGACAGCAAAACGTCCAGCCCTGCACCGCTGCCCAGATCCAGTACAATTTCTCCTTCGTGAAGTTCCGCCAGGGCGGTGGGGTTGCCGCAGCCGAATGAGGATGCTGCCATGTCCCCCGGCAAGCCCGTCAATTCACCCTCGCCGTACAGATCCCCGGTTATGCATTGTGTGGCCTGGCTAAAAGAGTCGCAACAGCCTGAATTGGCTCCGCAGCATCCCGTTCTCCCCTTTATAGCCTGGGAATATTTTGACCTTACAACTTCTCTAATGTCTTCGTTCATTATAATC
>CBEULQ010000893.1:0-1661 GCA_965543975.1 uncultured Desulfocucumis sp.
CCAACGTATGTTCGGTAGGGGAATAACCCCTTCCGAACCCAAGGCTCACTTATATCAAAGCAGGGTGATGTTCGCACCTGTATCCGTCACAATAAAAAAACCGGCAGGGGATACCCCCGGGCCGGTTTTAATCCGGTTACTGATATTATATCCCATTATTCTTCCTGTGCAATCATTTCTTCCCAGGCGTCGGCTACTTTTTCCCATTCCTCGTCATCTTCTATGTCTACCAGCAGTTCGTTGCCTTCTTCGTCTTTTTCGAACCTAAGAATAATAGCCTCATCCGATTCCTCGTCAACAGGCAGCAGGATGGCATATTCAGTACCTTCCACCTCGAGAATATCTATTACGGTAAAGTTGCGTTCCTCGCCGTTTTCATCGATAAGTGTAAGAACTTCATCCTCCCCGCCGTCACAGCCGCAGTCGTGATCGCACCCGCAATCGTGCCCGTTCACGTGATCACTGCCGGCGCCGTTACCCGGCTTGTTGTTGTCCTTGTCAGCCAATATAGCTCACCTCATAATAAAAAATTCAACCTATTTTATACCAGGAAAAGACTATTGTCAAGGAAATTGAACGCCAGCAAGCAAAACAAGGCATTTTGTGAATAAGGCCAGTGATCACCTGCCGCTACCCCCGGCATCCAGATATCCCTGAAGTATTATGGCGGCAGCCACCTTGTCGATAACTTTTTTACGTTTCGCCCTGCTGGTGTCAGCCTCCAGAAGAATTTTTTCCGCGGCCACGGTGCTTAGCCGCTCATCCCAGAAGTCCACCGGCAACGACAAGCGCTTTCCCACTTCCAGGGCAAATGCCTTTGACTTTTCCCCCCTGTCACCCAGTGTCCCGTTCATGTTCCGGGGCAGGCCAACCACTACTTTTTCCACAGCGTAAGTCTCCGCCAGTTCCTTCAGCCTGTCCATTTCTTTAATCGTATTATTATCCCTACGTATCACCTCGACTCCCTGAGCCGTCCAGCCCATGGGATCACTTACTGCCACCCCAATTGTCTTGTCTCCCAGATCGAGACCCATTATGCGCACATTTTCTCACCGCCGTAATCCTTACTTCTTAACTTTTTTCACGAAGGAATGTCCCCAATTTATACAATTTTTATGCAAAATTCTGGGCACACGCTACCGCAATAACCGCACAACCGGCAGAGATCCCGGTCCACTTTTACCTTGCCTCCGTTAAGCATCAGGGCTCCGGAACCGCAACGGTCCACACACTGGCCGCATCCACGACACCAGTCCTCTATGTGCAGGCGGCGGGTCTGGACATTTACCAACCTCTGTACCTCGCCGTCAGGAATCAGACCATTGAACACCGCCACGTTATAATCCACTTCGGCCGGGGTTCTCATCCCCACTGCCACTGATGCCAGTCCGGGTAGCGAAAGTGCAAAGTCAAAAGCCTCCCGGGTATTCCCTATGAGATTGCCGCCCCCCAGGGCTTTCATGCCGTAAATACCCTTCCCCGCCTTATTAGCCTCCGCGATGGCTGCAACCATGTCCTCCACCGTGCCGTCCTGAATACCTATGCCTGTAATATTTACAAGGGGATGAATGACGTCAAACTCCGGGACCCCCGCCGCTGCTATGACACCCCGCACCGAGTGGGTGGAAATACCAAGGGCTCTTACCGTACCCTTCTCCTTT
>CBEULQ010000894.1:0-1660 GCA_965543975.1 uncultured Desulfocucumis sp.
TTCATTATATTTAACATGGTAAGGCATTAGTTTCCTTCTTAACAGCAACATCAAACAAGACTTTTAAAAGGTAAATAAGTAATAACACATTAAAGAGTGAAGTGAATATAAGAGTAGGATTATAAGATACTGAATTTATACTGTTTATTGTTTCAAAGAAAACAAAATGAGTGTTGATATGCTCCTTCACTGGCTATAACCGTTTGGATGAGTGTTATGCCAGCGCCAGGCGCTGGAAAGTATGGTTTCTAGATTGCTATATATTGGTTTCCAGCCCATAATACTTTTTGCCACCGCACTATCAGCTACCAGGATGGGCGGGTCTCCCGCTCTTCGCTCTTCATATTCCACTGAAAATGTATGCCCGGTAAGCGCCTTAGTTTTTTCGATAATCTCCGTTACTGAACTCCCTTTTCCTGTGCCTAAATTAAAAATATTGCTTTGCAAACCGTGTTCCAACGATCTAAGAGCAAGAATATGAGCGTTGGCCAAATCTATAACATGAACATAATCACGAATGCATGTGCCATCGGATGTGGCATAGTCTGTGCCGAATACGGATAATTTTTCACGCAAACCGAGGTCTGTTTGCAGTACCAATGGAATAAGGTGAGTCTCCGGCCTGTGGTCTTCGCCCAAACCGCCGTCCAGGGATGCGCCCGCCGCGTTAAAATAGCGCAGACCCACCCATCTGATTCCATGCACCTTTCCCATCCACTCCAAATACTTTTCAATCATGCGCTTCGATTCACCATATGGATTGATGGGAGAAAGTATAGCTTCTTCCCGGATGGGAATATATCTCGGAATCCCGTACACGGCGGCCGTGGAAGAAAAGACTATATATTTTACCCCGGCTTTCGTTGCCGCTTCGAAGAACATAAAAGACTTGACCGTGTTTTCGTAAAAATATATTTCCGGTTTTGCGAAGGATTCGCCTACCAGACTTTTTGCGGCGAAATGGATGATAGATTGAATTTGATGTTTCTTAATAATGTGTTCCACAAGGGCTGCATCTGCAATATCACCTTCGTAAAAATGGTGTGCGCGAACTGCTTCCCGGTGTCCGGTGGTCAAATTATCCAGCACCACCACCAAAACCCCTTCTTTGATAAGTTCCTGTGCCGTATGGCTACCGATATAGCCTGCGCCTCCAGTAACCAATACCGGTTTCATAGAATCCCTCCCAATGTCGATTCTCAGATTAACTCTAAATAATTAAGAAATTATTTAAACTGTCTAAATTGCCAACATACCAATAATGCTAATTTAATAATCTGCATTCTACTTCTTTGCATTCCATTTTTCCATTTACCCGTTTTTCTTCTGCCAGGAGTTCGTCCATATAGGCTAGCAAGTCGGAGCGCAACTCCAGACGGGCAAGGGCAAGATCAATTGTAGCTTGAAGATAACCAAGCTTATCTCCGACATCGTAACGCCTCCCTGTAAGCGGAAGTGCGAGCAGTGAATTATCACGGCACACTTCCTTCAGCGCGTCCGTCAGTTGGATCTCACCGCCTTTACCCGGCTTCAGGCGTTCCAAAATGGGGAAGATCGACGGCTTCAAAATGTACCGGCCCATCACCGCAAGATTAGACGGTGCTTCTTCCACAGGTGGTTTTTCTACCAAATCCTGTACCCATAAAACTTCCTCTTCGTC
>CBEULQ010000895.1:0-1654 GCA_965543975.1 uncultured Desulfocucumis sp.
GGGGGCCGAAGTGGTGAGTCGGGAGTCAAGCGCACCAACTTAGGCCTCATAGGAGACGACTGAGGGCTGAGGACCCACAACTCACCACTCAAGACTCCCTGGGGACGTTCCGTAAACTATGGCTGTGCCCTTGCTTTTGGCCATTGCGAGGCCTTCCGGGGAGACTTTGCCAACCAGTCCACCGCTGCCGTTAACCTGATAATCAAAAGTTGCCACCTGATCAATTAACTGGCCATTTGCTTTTAAAGAATTATAGGACAGCTTGTCCCCCGGGTAATCCTCCGTATAAAAACCCATTACTACTTTGGAAAGTCCGCTTTTCTTCTTATCCAGAACGGCCCATTCCGCCTGGCCTACTTTTCCGTCCACGACAAGTCCGTTTTTTTGTTCCATCCTTTTTACGGCCTGCAGGGTAAGGGAACCGAAATAACCGGATATTATGCCCTCAGGATAATAGCCTGCATGATTCAATTTGCGCTGCAATTCAGTCACAGAGGCTCCCCGGCTCCCGTAGCCCAATATCTCAGTATTCGCGGCAAAAGCCTGTTCCGTTTCAGCCGGATAAAAAACCATCATCACAGGAAGCAGAAAAAAAATCAACCACCTTTTCCTGTTCATTCTCTTCCTCCCATTAACAATTAATATTTGACATCATTCGACATTATTTATAATAACCGTAATAAAGATGTCCGGACAAACCTTTAATATTACCTCGCCAGCCATCATCTGACATGGCACAACTTCCCATATATCCATCTTTACTGTATAATAGCCTTGGCCCGCTGTTTACCTGCCTGCACCACATTGCAGGGTATAACAATTTCCAGGAGAACTTTGTTTTGACAGATAACCGCAAATCAATAAATTATAAAAATCAAATTTTGCTGTTAATTCTTTTTCTTACTGAAGTTGCCCGGGGTGCCTTCTTTTTAACGTTTTTGCCCCTATACACCGTTGAAAGCCTGGGAATGGGGGTAACCGTTGCCGGTTTTGCGGTGTCAGCACATTATTTGCTGGAAACCCTGTGCAAATCCATTGCCGGATCGCAGTTTGACCGCCGGGGCAGGCCCGTAATTTTTGCGGGTATGACACTGGGGTTTATAGCGATGGCCGCCATGAGGTTTCATCCAACACCTTTTATTATTGTAGTCGCCTCAGGTCTTTTAGGACTGGGGGTTTCACCCCTTTGGCCGGGAATAATAACAGAGGTGGCGCCGGTAAATATTTCAGACCGCAGCTTCAGGGTAGGCATAGTGTTTACCACTTGGCTGGCGGGAACCGGCTTCGGCATGGTGGGAATCAATTTTTTATTGTATCTGGGTTATGAAACCTGTTTTAATATAATAATTATTGACCTCTTCGCTGCCCTCTTTATCGCCTTGTTACTCCTGCGTCCTTCCCGCCAGGGAGTGAAACCGCCGGAAATAAACTGCGCCGAGAGTATTCTAAAGACCATGAGACATATGGCACAAAACCCGGCGGTGATAAAACTTTTACTGCCGGGGATGTTCCTGCAGACTCTGGCCGCTGGGCTTCTGCTTCCGGTTATGCCGGTTTTTGCCAGATCCATGCTGAATTTAAACCATAACGAATACGGTCTTCAGATCGAAGAGCACACGTCTGAACTCCAGTCACGGCTTACTATCTCGTATGC
>CBEULQ010000896.1:0-1653 GCA_965543975.1 uncultured Desulfocucumis sp.
ACACCACAAACAAAAAGCATCGTCAAAAGAAACTTAAAGGAGGCTAAATCCATGGGTGAGAAAAAGATACGGGATATAATGCTACCTCTTAACAATTTTATGGCAGTAGCACCCCAGGACAGTTTTGAAAAAACAGTAAGTACACTTAATAAATTTCTGCGCTCCGAAGACGCACCGGCCATTGATACCGCAATTTTACTGGTTTACGAAAACAACGCACTAATAGGAATTATAAGAATTAATGATTTGATAGAAGCCATTGAACCCCAGTATTTACAGGGCAAAACCTATCGCGGCTGGACAGCCGGCAGCGAATGGTCAATCCCAGTTTTCTGGGAGGGTCTTTTTACCGAACGTGTCAGAGAAGCTATAGACGGCAAAACAGCAAAAGATATTATGCATCCCCTGGAGTACGACGTTGAAGCGGACGATCCGATAATAAAGGCGGTTTACGGCATGACAAGATATTCGGTTAACATCCTGCCGGTAAAAGAAGATGGCGTAATCACCGGTATGGTCCGCAGCCGGGAGCTGTTCCAGGAAATATCCAGTCTGGTGGCAATAGATGAAGCTGAAGTTTTCGCCCTGAACAGGTTTATCGAAACAGGAAAAAAAGCCGGCTGGCTACATTCCTCCACCGGGGGTAATTAAACCCCTGGAAGAAAAATAAAATTAGGAGGTTGTAATAATGAGAAAATATTATGAGGCCCTGATGGCGGCTTCAAGGGCCCACGCAAAATGGGAGATAGAAACCTCCCTGGCCATAATTAAAAACCGCAAAACACTATTAATTCTTATGCTGCTGGCCCTTCCCATTCTCATACCTGCAATGGCCCACGCAGCAGGCGCCCTGCCCGGCTTTATAGGCGGCAAGTCGTCCTACGGACCGTCCTTCTTCTCACCCACAACTTTCTACGGCTCCATAGCGGTGGGTGTCATCGCGGGATTAATCACCGGATGCATCGGCGCCGGCGGTGGATTTGTCATCACACCGGCCCTCATGAGCCTCGGCGTCAAGGGGATTCTGGCAGTAGGAACAGACATGTTTCACATTTTCGCCAAAGCAATTATGGGCACCACAATCCACAAAAAACTTGGCAATGTGCATGTAGGTCTGGCCATCGCCTTCCTGGTGGGCTCCGGCCTGGGGGTTACCGGAGGCGGATTGATAAACAGGGCGCTATTCAATTACAACCCTGTTATGAGCGATTTTGTCATCAGCGCAATATATGTTGTAATGCTCGGTTTCCTTGGCTTCTACGCACTTAGCGACTACCTAAAAAGCAGGAAGAGTTCTAACGCGGGCGATGCCCATGGAGGTCCCTCGGGACTGACTCCCCTGGCAGAAAAGCTGCAGGGAGTTAACCTTCCCCCGATGATTACCTTTGACGAGGAAATCACCCCGGGCGGAAGGAAAATCTCCGGTGTATTCGTAGCCGTATGTGGCACAGTGGTTGGCTTTACAGCTGCAATCCTGGGAGTCGGCGGGGGCTTCCTCACTTTCCCGATGTTTGTATACGGTCTGGGAGTTTCCTCCTTCACCACAGTGGGAACCGACATTCTGCAGATTATCTTTACAGCAGGTTACGGTTCCATCGCCCAGTACGCCGTTTATGGTTACGTGTTCTATACCCTGGCCATGGGCATGCTGAT
>CBEULQ010000897.1:0-1649 GCA_965543975.1 uncultured Desulfocucumis sp.
AATCATGTTCCGCTATCATATGATCCTTTTCTTCCTGCCGGTTCTGGCTCATCATGATAATAGGCGCCTGAATGGCGGCAACACAGGAAAGCACCAGATTCAGCAAAATGAAGGGATAGGGGTCGAAATGTTCCCGAAACAGAGCCGAGGTATTAAAAATTACCCATGATAACATCACCATCAAAAATGAAATAATAAAACCCCAGCTGCCGCCGAAAACAGCAATCTTATCCGCAATCTTTTCACCCAGTGTCAATTTCCTCTCGAACTCTTCGTTTATGTTTTTGGACAGCAGTTTTTGTTTCCCGAGGCTTTTCAAAACCTCCTGTTCCAGCGACGTTAATTCTCCCTTTTCCGATTCCGTTTTGATCTGTATGTAATCGGATCGCAAACGGTTTAGATCTTTAAGGCAAATATATCCGTCATGAGACCACTCCGGGTATTTTTCCCTTAAAATATTCACCATCGGAGTCTCCACGAGGGCTCCCGGAACCACCTCGCTCATTTTTTTCTTTTTCCCGCATATTTGGCAAACCACGTTTTCTTTAAATCCACCTATCATAGACAACCTCCTATAGTCCTGCCAGGACGCTATCTTATCCACCAATGTGTTCATTGATAGATGATTATGTGAAAAACATGGTTTTATTCTTTTAACCAGATATCCGGTTAGCATCTGAGGTCAGCTTAGCAATCGTTCACACGATGATATTTGCAAATCTCAAGGAGAAAAAACTATCTCAGTGTTTATATTCAGGCGCATTTCTTACCCAACCCTTTAATTTGCCGTACTTCACTAAATCATCATACATTTTCAGGTCGTCGATAAGGAAGTTCATAAACAAGTTTCTCAAGGAATCATTGGTGCAAACGTTGATAGCCTTAATATGTACACCTAAAGCTGTTTGACTTCCGTCCAAAATAAGACGAAACAAATGTACGTCCCTGGCTTCATCCATACCGGTAGATAGGTTAATACTCTTGGGCGGGCGCTCCGGAAGAGGAACCCGGTAATGATCCATAGTTGTTTCCAGCCTTTTGATTTGAGGCATTATGAGATTATCAACACCCCTGGCAACAAGGGCTTTAAAGTCCGTATCCGAGGCCAGGTTGAATATGAAAAGGGTCAGTTCAAGGGTATCATAACGAGTCAGCAACTGCTCCCATAAAATATATGCTTCTCCTGAGTGAAGGGTCGGGTCAAAATCCTCCTTTGATATTACCTTGCTAAGCAGTCCCATCAGTATACCTCCGATTTTTAATACTCCGTATAATCTACCCTCTTTTAAGAACAATATGCAGCGAGCAAAACCCCGGCAGCACACCAAAAGCCATGGCCCGGCCATCTATCCGCCCCCGGCACGGCTTATTTTTTGTTGCCGGCCCGAAGCCGTGGCCTGTCATGCAAGGAATCAAGTTGCTTACGGTACCGCTTATATGAAAGGTTAAAAAACTAAATACCACGGTTATGATAATTTCATTGACATATAGTATAGGGGGGTATACTATATCATTATCGAATTGGAAGGTGGCGGCAAGATGGATGAACATAAACAAGTCCACTGCTCAAATTGTCAGAGCGCGGGCAAAAGAAGCTGGCAAGATGAAAAAACAGTTCAAGGGCTTACTGGCCGCCTCAACCGTATAGA
>CBEULQ010000898.1:0-1645 GCA_965543975.1 uncultured Desulfocucumis sp.
CACACCTCTGAAAAAGGTTAGGGGACACACCTCTTTCAGAGGAATGTCCCCAACGTATAATGTCCCCAACGTATAATGTCCCCAACGTATAATGTCCCCGACGGCTTCCTTAATCCAGGGAATGGAATTTTCCAAACACCCTGTTCATTTGTGTGAGAAGTGATGCCTTTTCAACTTGACTTGCAGCTACCAGAGGTACCCGCATCATTTCCTTTCCTTCTTTGACCACCACGTAGTCCCCAATTTTCTGTCCCTTTTTAACAGGAGCATTTATCTGTTCCGGAGCTTCTATCCTGGATTCAAAACCCTTTTCCTCCCCCTTGGGTACAACCATGCTTACCTTTTGGGATGTAACCAGATTTACTTCCTTTGCCACACCCTTGCCAACTCTTACGGTTTTTACGGTTTTCCAGGCCCCTGCCATGTTTACCGCCCTGTATCTTGCATAACCGAAATTGTACAATTTGATTGATTCCCTGAAATGGCTTTTTACCTCGGGCGTGGCCATCACCACCGCCACAAGCCTTAATCCGTCCCGCTCACAGGAAGAAGCCAGGCAGTACTTCGCCTCGTTTGTCCAACCGGTTTTTCCCGCATCCACCCCGGGATACCATTTCAGCAGCTTGTTGGTGCTCCAGAGTTTGAATTCACCGCCCCGGAGATCGTATTCATAAATTTTGGAAACCTCCCTAAAAAGAGGCATCTTAAGACATTCACGCAGAATTACAGCCAGGTCGTAAGCCGAGGAATAATGCCCTTCCGCAGGCAAGCCGGTTGGGTTTGCAAAATGAGTGTTCTTTAAACCCAATTCCTGAGCCTTCTGATTCATTGCATCCACGAAGGACTCCTCACTGCCCGCGATATGTTCCGCCACAGCTACACTGGCGTCATTGGCCGAACCCACCGCGATGGCAATAAGCATTTCCTTCATGATCATTTCCTCGCCCGGCTCCAGATATATTTGCGATCCCCCCATATGCCAGGCGTTTTCCGTTGCCGTAACCTTGTCCGTCAGCTTAACTTTGCCGCTTTCTACCGCTTCGGAAGCCAGAAGCAACGTCATCAGTTTTGTAACACTGGCCATGGGCAGTTCTTTATGTGGATTTTTCTCAAACAGTATTTTTCCTGTGTCGGCTTCCATCAACAAAGCGCTTTCAGCCGTGGTCTCAAGAACCGGCTTTTTATCAATCTGCTTTTTCTCAATGTCTTTACCCCCTGAGGCCGGATTGGCCATAACAGGTAAAGAAATGGTTAAAGCTGCGATTAGCGATAATAATACAGATTTAAATAACCTTTTACGGATCATTTTGCTCATCCCCTCGCGTTATTCGAATTAATGCTATCTTCTAGTATGCGACAGGAAAACAAAGTTATACCGGGAAATATTGTCATCAATTATCTCTAAATTTATTTAATTCCAATTATGGCTTTTATAAGTAAGCAGCTCAAGCTGTAGCCATTAGCATACATGCAAATTATCCTAACATATTTTTTCACAATAACCGGCCTAATATTTTAGCACCTGCAAATCAGTGAGACCGCCTGTTGAACAGCAATGCAACCGGGAAGCGGCATGCTCATATTATTCTGAATGTTTGCAATTATCGGGCATAAATATTGCAAGTAATGAACTATATTTTTAAAT
>CBEULQ010000899.1:0-1643 GCA_965543975.1 uncultured Desulfocucumis sp.
CAGGCTACCGAACATATTTCCGCCGGCGATTTCGCCCACCAGGTAAAGGTGCACAACTTGGATGAACTGGGCAGCCTGGCCACCGCATTTAACACCATGACAGGACATCTGGGCAACCTGTTCCGCTCTGTGCAGACCAGCGCCGCCGAAATCACAAAGTCAAGCCAGCTGATAATTCGCCGGTCCGAGGATTTCAAATTGTCTTTGAAAGAAAAGGTTTCCGGAGAAGGAGATATGGAAACCGCAACAATTTACGCGGGTAATTTCAAACAGGCAGAGGCCCTAAAGGAAATAACAACCACCGCCAGGAAGATGGCCCGACTGGTGGACAGGTTGAACAGTCTCTCCCTTCAATTTAAGGTGTAGATTTCATGGGACAGGGGGACAGGTCCCCTGTCCCATGAAGAAAGGTGTGTCCCCTGACATCTGTATGAAGCCCCTGCAGCCATAAGGCAACAGGGGCTTTCGCATTTCATAAGCTTTTATTTTTAACCAGCTTCACAACTATACATATGCTGATTTTAGAAAACAAGGAAATATCCTTCCTTCTGTAGAATATTTTTGATTTGTATGTAAAAATATCATTTTGAGGTGGCCCATGACATCCGAAGTCGAAACCCTTGACCAAGTCTTAAAGGATACCATTGCCGCCATAGAAAACGGAAAAAGACAGATATTTGAGATAGCTGAGCATTCCGGTGCTGAGTATAAGCGGCTGGAGCAAGAGCTACAGGAAGTAAAAAATGCCGTAGCGGAAATAATTAATGCGGTGGACCAGCTTCAGGCAGAGGAAAAAAAGGCCCGCAGGCGTCTTGCCCAGGTAAGTGAGAATTTTCATTCCTTTAAGGAAGATGATATAAAAAACGCCTATATAGTAGCCCAGCAAAAAAAAATTAAGCTGGCTGATTTAAAGGGAAAAGAAAATTTATTAAGAGAGAAACGGGACTACCTGGAGACAAGCCTCCGGAAAATGAAGAATTTGCTTTCCAAGGCGGAAAATCTGGCTTCCCACCTCACCGCCGTCACAAACTACCTAAACAACGCCATGCATAATGTTAATTCCAGGTTCATGGAACTGGAACAGATTCAGAAACTAGGCGTTAGCATCATCAGGGCCCAGGAGGAAGAGAGGCGCAAGGTTGCCCGGGACATACACGACGGCCCGGCACAATTGCTGGCCAACATAATAATGCGTACGGAATACTGCCTGAAGCTGTTGGACAAGGACCATGCGGGAGTCCGTGAGGAGCTTGTGGCGCTGCAGGATATGATACGCCAAAGTCTACAAGATGTCCGCAAAATAATATTCGACCTCAGACCCATGGTGTTGGACGACCTGGGGCTGATTCCCGCATTGAATCACTATCTCGACGATTTCTTCATACAAAACCAAATTCCTGTGGATATCAACATTGCCGGAGAGCCCAGGCGTTTTACCATGCCTTTGGAAGTTGCCCTCTTCAGGGTGGTGCAGGAAAGCATCAGTAATATTAAAAAGCATTCAAACGCCAGCCATGTTGCTGTAAAAATGGAAATACTCAATCAAAAAATTAATCTCATGATAAAAGATAATGGAAAAGGATTTAATATTAAAGAGGTTTTTGCCGATAAAAAAAGAGAAGGTTACGGGCTCATCGGCATGA
>CBEULQ010000900.1:0-1638 GCA_965543975.1 uncultured Desulfocucumis sp.
AAATAGCAACTATCTTTATCTCGCTAAACAGCCTGTAAGACACCATCCCGAAGGTTGGGGATAACAGGCTGTATGGGTCACTTATATAGGCGGTGCCACTAAAACCTACGGGCTTGTTTTGGAGGAAGTTCATATAACTCCCCTGTAATAGTGCCCCTTGGTAATTCCCTGGGGGCTAAGGCGTATCAGAGTTTCCCTGGCCAGAGCGGCCTGCCTCTCCCGGGCGCCGCCTCCCGCGTCCAAAACCCTCCGGTAAGCCCTGACGGCCTCCGCCACGTACTCCGGGGATTCCCGCCTGGCCTCTATGCGCAGGGACTCCAAGCCATAGCCGGCCAGCACTTCCACGTCCTCTATCAGGCACAAATCCCGGGAATTGAAAATGTGCATTCTGCAATAATTGTCGGTTTCCACCGGAAATTCCGCTCCGGTCCTGTCCCTTAAAGCAAAACTGTTCCCCCTGCACGGGCCGGAACAGTTTTCCTGCTTTTTTGACTCCCCAAGAAGGCTCCCGGTGGCACAGTACTCTGAAATCATCAGCTCCACAGCACCCTGCACCAGCACCTCGGAAGGGTATACGGCCAGTTCCCTTACCTGCTCCATGGTTAGCTCCGGTGAAAGGGTAACCCTGGTGCAGCCCAGCTCAAGCAGGTACTCCAGGGAACTATGGTTGAAAACATTGAATCCAAAATCGGACACAGCTTTAATGTGAGGAAAATGAGACCTTACAAGCCTCAATATGCCGGCGTTGCCCGCCAGTACCCCATCCGGAGAGAGCCCCGCCAGGAATTCCAGGTTGCGCCGGATTTGTTCCAGGTCAGTGTCTCCGGCAATCCTGGGAGTGGAAAATATGAACGCCGAACCGCGCTCCCTGCAGTACTTTAAACCCTCGGCCAGGTGAACGTTTTTTACAACCGGCTTTGTGCGAAAGTTGTCCCCGCCGAAATATACAACATCCGCTCCGGCCTCCACTGCTGCTTTAAGGGAGGCAATATCTCCCACGGACACTGAGAGCAGAGCCTTGGGCCCTTTTCTATCCCGGTGTTTTCTATCATATATACCCGAAACATTAAACCGTTTTTCAAAAATTCCGCCTTCAACAGGCGGCGTGCGGCGGGATTCCAGTAACCGGCTCTCCAGCTCTGCCAGGGCCGAGCGGCGCGCCTCGTTAATTTCACTGACAGGATATATTACCTCATCCCGGATGTCGGCGTCAAGCTCTCCAATGGCAAAGGGTGTATTTCCCAGCCTGCCCAGTTGGGAAAGCAGAAATTTCCTGTCCAAGGGGCGTTTTTGGGCGGGCTGTCCCGTGGAAGGTGTGGCCGCCACTGCCCTGCCCCCATGCCCGTCCTCCACCGCAAGAGTCAGGGGCAGACCAATCCCGGCCTGAACCGTAAAACGAAGGGGGATTTTTTTAACCCCGCCGGGGGTTGTAAAAGACCTTCTGGCCTCTTCAATGAGATCGGCGTCGTGAGTTTTAAAAACCCTGTCCCCGGGCTTTACCTTGCCGGGAACGGAAAGTTTCACGGAGGATCCGGCAGGAGCTTTATCCACCATCTGCTTCTTCCAGCTCTTCTTCATCTCGACGGCGAGGGTCAAGATCGGAAGAGCACACGTCTGAATCCAGTCACGGCTTACTAT
>CBEULQ010000901.1:0-1638 GCA_965543975.1 uncultured Desulfocucumis sp.
CACCACGAAACGCAGTTCCTCGAATGGATCAAGTTCCTGCTAGTACAGGAAATAACAGAAAAGGACGCAGCTCTATTTATCTGGGCTGTCTCTCCGCTGTTACCGGAAGCCTTCGAGGTCAACGGTTTAGGTGTTTTTGGGAGGGAATTTTTGATGATCTGGGGGTAACTGGCAAAACAAAAGCCCTTGATAATCAAGGACTTTCCTAATCTGGCAGGGGAGACAGGACTCGAACCCGCAGCCTACGGTTTTGGAGACCGTTGCTCTACCATTGAGCTACTCCCCTATAAACATTGTCGGTGTGTGACGCAATAAGTATTATAGCACATCAGCCGGCAGTGTCAAGAATGAAAGTTTAAACAGTTCTGGCAGGGCTGACCGCATTGTTTGATATTGCATTATTGTATCATGACACATTGTTTCCAGTCCATCATAATTATAATAACGTTCTCCGGTATGGAGTTGTTTTTTCTTTTGTTTATAGTTTTTAAAGGATTATCATGGATGAATAAGAATATAATTTTAGGTATAATAATCAAAGGGGTGAGCGCATTGTCAGTTAAAATAGGCGTTCTTCTGGGCGGCCGCTCGGCGGAAAGGGAGGTTTCCCTGCGCACCGGCGGGGCCATTTACAATGCCCTTGTAAATAAAGGTTATGATGCTGTTAAAATTGACGTTGCCGGGGATTTTGTAAATCAGATGAAGAATGAAAAGGTTACCCTGGCGTTTCTTGCCCTGCACGGCCCATTTGGCGAGGACGGCACCATTCAGGGCCTTCTGGAAATGCTGGGAATACCCTATACAGGCTCCGGAGTACTGGCCAGCGCACTGTGCATGAACAAAATAGCAACCAAGAAAATTCTTATTTATGAGGGATTACCGACTCCGGATTTCTTGGTTATTGACTTAAACACTTGCAGGGAAAAGGGATTGGAAGCCGTTGTTAAAGAAATTCTGAAAAATATTACCCTGCCAGTAGTGGTAAAGGCCCCTACCCAGGGCTCCACCATTGGAATTACTTTTGTGAAGGAAGCAAAGGATCTGGACCAGGCCATTAAGGAAGCCTTTAAATACGGCACAGAAGCACTGGTGGAAAAAATGATCGACGGGGTGGAAATCACCTCTTCCGTTTTAGGAAACGACAATCCAGTGGCTCTGCCGTTGATAGAAATAGTGTCCGCTACCGGGGTGTATGACTATACTGCCAAGTATACCGTGGGACTCAGCGATCATATCATCCCTCCGAGGATTCCGGCCGGGGCGCAGGAAACAATTAAGGAACTGGCTGTCAAAACATTCAAAGCACTGGGCTGCCGGGGGCTGGCCCGGGTGGACTTCATACTAACCCCGGAGGGCAAGGCTTATATTCTGGAGGTAAACACAATTCCGGGCATGACGGAAACCAGTCTTTACCCGGACGCAGCCAGGGCCGCCGGTATTGAATTTGAGGACCTGGCTGAAAATCTTGTTAATTTCGCATTGGAACGTTAGATTAACAAACGCCCCGGGAGCAGGGGCGGAGATAGAGTGATCCAGAGGCCGTTCAAAAACAAGCATGGTACGGAAGGCGAAGACGGACAGCGCGGAGCGTACCGGTTGGTCAAAGGTCAGGGGACACACCTCTCTTAAAGGTTAGGG
>CBEULQ010000902.1:0-1629 GCA_965543975.1 uncultured Desulfocucumis sp.
GGCAGTGAAGTTTTACGTGAAGCCAAAGAAAAAATCCGGGAACTGGCCCGGGAAGTTTTCGAGGGGGAGTCATAATTGTTATTAGAGTTTAAAGACATTACCTATAACCTTGGGAATGAGCCCGCACGTCATATCGTTGTATCCGGCGCAGTTAAGTCTGGAGAAGTTTTAATTGTCAGGGGACCCTCTGGCGCCGGAAAATCGACTTTACTCAGAATTTTGTCCCGGCTCCAGCCCTGTATTGAAGGCGAGGCCTTCCTGCAAGGGAAAAGCTGGCTCAAAATACAACCCACTGCCTGGCGGGTGAACGTTCATTACATGGCTCAAAAAACTACTCTCTTTGACGGAACTGTGGCTGATAACCTCGCAAAACCCTTTGAAACACGGCTGGGGAGCCAAAAACAATTAGACACAAACCGGGCCAGAGAAATGATGGGACAGTTGCTTTTATCCCCGGAGTTATGGGAACAAGATGCTAAAACCCTGTCCGGCGGCGAAGCCTTAAGGCTGGCCTTTATTCGTGCCATTCTTATAGACCCGGCGGTATTGCTTTTGGACGAACCCACTGCAGCCCTTGATGAACCGGCCAGGCAAGCTCTATACCGGCTGCTGTCCGGATGGTTGAAGGAGGCAGGCCGGGCCGCCCTGTTGATATCCCATAACAACGACTACCAGCAATTGGACAATGTTTCCTTTCTGGATATAAAACCTCAGTGAAGGAGCGATTAGTATGGAAAGTTCCACTATACCTATTTCTAATTTTCAACTGGCCTTAACCATAGTATTGGTGCTTATTACCGGGGGCATCTCCTCATTTCTTAAGCTGGGCCTGTTAAAGTCCTTAATCTGGGGTACCATACGTACCTTCGTTCAGCTATCACTGGTAGGCTATGCCCTTACCTATATTTTTAAGATTAACAACCTGTGGCTGATCATCGCAATTATTACATTGATGTGTTATATCGCCGCCCGCGCTGCGGTAAAAAGAACGCCCAACGTACCCAGTTACCCTACAGTTCTGGCGTTTTTATCTCTTCTCGCCAGCACTTATCTTGTAGGCACCATTGTAACGGCACTTATCATTTCCCCGGCCCCTTGGTATTCTGCCCGTATTGCTATTCCCATCTTCGGCATGATTCTTGGCAATTCCATGAACGGAATTGCTCTCTCTCTGGATCGTCTTTATGGGGAGGCCAGAGCCCGCTCCGCTGAGATAGAGGCCATGCTTACTTTCGGAGCCACTCCCTGGGAGGCAATCCGCTTCAGCGTACAGGAGGCCATCAGGGCTGGTATGACCCCTACCATTAACTCTTTGATGGTAGTGGGGCTGGTAAGTTTACCGGGGATGATGACCGGGCAAATACTGGGGGGCGCCGATCCACGGGAAGCGGTACGCTATCAGATTGTGGTTATGTTAATGATCGCCGCTGCCGTTGCTATAGGCTGTCTAATCCTGATAGGGCTTTCCTACAAGAAACTGTTCAATAATGATGGGGCTTTACAACCCTTTGTTCTACAAAGCCGACAATAAGTTTCCAGTGGAAGTTGGCATAAAAATACGGATAATGGTAATTTAAAAAAAGTTAATTTAAGTAAAAACTGTATAAATACATAAATTTTTTAACGTTG
>CBEULQ010000903.1:0-1623 GCA_965543975.1 uncultured Desulfocucumis sp.
AAAGGAAACGGGCCCGGAAAGGGTTGCCGAGTTTGTTGAAGAGATGAAGACGGCGGGGCTGAATGGCGGCGTGCTGGTTTCCAGCGGGGATTTTTCAGAAGAGGCGAAGGCGGTGGCTGCGGATGCCGGCAGAATTTATATAATCCGCCTGGTAAATTCAGTTAAACTGGTGGAACTTGCCAGGCAGGCAGGCCACGAAATTTTCTCTCTGGAAGATGTTGACCAATTAAAAATAAGCGATCATGCCGGTTATAACAACAGCCGCAGGATGCTTAAGGCGGCGGTGGGAAACAGGAAAAGGGGTTTTGGTTACCTTTCGACTTCATTAATACTGTTTGCCATGTATTTAACGCTTAATATCCCGGGTTCCTTTAATGCGTTTTATCTGGCCTTTGCTTTTATTAATATGGGGCTGTATCTTTATTGCGTTCGAACAGCCGGAGAGAGGGAGTTGCTGGCCCCACTGGAAAGCATGCGGCCGAGGAATTAGCAGGCCATGCTTGTTTTTGAACGGCTTTTCGGCTGACTCTAGAGTCTGTATTTTGCATGATAACGAGATTACAGGGAGGCATCAATGTCAAGGCCGAAATTAAAAAGAATACCCAAACATATAGGGATAATACCGGACGGTAACAGAAGATGGGCTGTTGAAAGGGGTATGGGCAAGGAACAAGGTTACAACAAAGGTCTTAATCCGGGCCTTATGCTGTACGAGATGTGTGTCGAACTTGGAATAGAAGAGATAACATTTTATGGGTTCACCCAGGACAATACCAGGCGTCCTTCCGTTCAGACGCAGGCATTCCAGAAAGCTTGCGTGGATGCGGTAAAACTGATTTCTGAGCGGGATGCGTCTTTAATTGTTATTGGGGATTCATCTTCCCCGATGTTTCCCTGTGATCTGTTGCCTTACACTAAAAGGCATGTCTTTGGCAAAGGTCTTATCAAAATAAATTTTTTGGTTAATTACGGGTGGAAATGGGATTTGAAGCATGTCCTGAACACTAACGGCTCCGGGGAAAAGGGCGCCGGCAGTTTTCTGGACTTCCTGGCTTCCAGGGAAATATCACGCATAGATTTAATAATACGCTGGGGAGCCCGCAGGAGGTTAAGCGGCTTTCTGCCTGTACAGACCATTTATTCAGACTTTTACGTTGTGGACGATATGTGGCCGGATTTTAAGCCGGATCATTTGTACCAGGCGCTTGACTGGTATCAAAAACAGGATATAACCCTGGGAGGTTAAATTATTTAATATTTCAGAGGTGAGAAGGCCATTCGGGATCTGGAAACGGTAGTAGATGGCGCCTGCAATGAGGAGGAGAATTCCTTTTCGGTTACCTTTGTTATAGCCTGATGAACGCGCTCCTTGGTAAAAGGTTTAATGATAAAATCCTTTGCTCCGTTTTTAAAAGATTCATTTACCAGTTTTTTTTCTCCGAGGGCGCTTACCATGAGAACCATAGCCGCAGGGTCAATGGCGATAATTTGTTTTAATGCTTCGATACCGCACATTTCCGGCATTGCGATATCCATCATCACGATTTTCGGTTTTAAAAATTTATACAGCTTTACTGCTTCAACACCATTGGTTGCTTCGCCTACCACCGTATATCCATAATG
>CBEULQ010000904.1:0-1621 GCA_965543975.1 uncultured Desulfocucumis sp.
CTCTGGATTCTTTCAAAACGGCGTAAAGGCGGGCGTTTTCAATGGAGATGGCGGCCTGGGACGACAAAAGTTTTAACACTTCCACCCGGTCCGGTGTAAACACTCCCGTTGATAAATTGTTTTCCAGATAGAGTATGCCGGTGGGGTTACCCTGGTAAATCACCGGGACGCAAAGAATTGATTTGGGCCGGTGATTTTTTACATAGATGTCCCCGGTAAATATACCTTCATTTTCGGCGTCATGCATAACCACATATTCACCGGTGCGGGCCACATAACGAACTATGGTTGCAGACAGTCCTCCGGCATCATCCAGCGGCATGGAAAGCAGAACCCTGTGTCCATTTTCCACGCTCCCCTCGGCTTCGATAAAAAAGGAGTTGTCCTTAATTAATATGAAAAAGCATCTCTGGGCGCAGGCGTTCTCCATAACAATTCCGATCATTTTTTCAAGCAACTGTTCCAGTACCATTTCACCGGAAATAATTTGTGAGGCTTTAATAATACTGATTATATCCAGAGTGCCGGAATAGTTCCCGGCGCCTGTCATGGTTGCTGCCGCCAGATTTTCGGAATTCTCCTCATATTCTTTTTCCCTTTGAATAATCGTAGGTTCAAAATTGTGTGAAAGTAAATGAGCATAATCGTTTTCCAGTTGAGTTGCTTTGGCTGTTGCCCCCCAGCGGGTATAGGCATAGCGGGCGCCGGTCATATATGTGCCGGCAACTTTGTCCAACCCCAGTGAAAGGTAGAAATTAGCCGCCAGTTCGCCGGCAAGCGCCTCAATTTGTGTATAGCCATTCTTCCGGGCAGACTGTATGGCCTGGTCGTAAAGAAACATGGCTTCCTGCCCCCTGCCGCGTAGGCGGGACATTTCGGCAGTCACCAGCAGGTATTTGTGCAGATAGTTTTCGTTACAGGAATCCGACCATTTCTTCATTTGATGCTGGTTCTTCTTTAATGTTTTCCAGTATTTACCTCTCATTTTGGGAGGTAATTGGTTATACGCGGCGGTAATCGCCAGGGAATAGTAGAAATTATGCTCGGCAGAAAGTCTGAATCCCATGATTGCATCAATACTTTTTTGAGCCTTATCCGCAACAGCCAGGGCATTCCCGTAATCACCGAACAAATAACACAATTGCATTTTAGCAAAATAATAAGTCAGCAGGGATACATTATCGCCTTCCATCAATTTAATAAGACTATCTTCATCGTAGCCCTCGGCGCTAAAGTTAAAAGGGTCAGCGGTCAGGCCTCTTAAAACGGACACAAGACGTTGAAAGAGTATGGCGCTTATAAACGTATTTTCATGTTTCATCCGTTTGGCAAAGTTATAGCATTTCTGGATTTCCTCAGCTACTTCTCCAAGGGGAATTCCCAACAGGTACATGGTCTTAAAAATGACTGAAAGCGAATACCCCATAAAAAGTACCTGCCCGGATTCAAAACCATAACGGATGGAATTGCGCAAATAATTGATATCGGTTTTTCCGTGTTGTGTCCAGTGGGTAACAAATGACCCGAGCACAAAATAAATCACGCATTTGGCGGAACTGTTATCGTACTTCTCAACCAGTTGCAGGACTGCCTTTTCCATTTCATGCCCTGTTTTATAGTC
>CBEULQ010000905.1:0-1619 GCA_965543975.1 uncultured Desulfocucumis sp.
AAAAAGACCTGATATTGTTTAAGAAACGCCTGGCCTTAAGGGTTGACGGTAAATGTGTGGTGGGAACTGATGCTTAGTGTTGCCAGGAAAATGAATAGCAAGAGGTGGGGATAATTGATCAAGCTTGATCAAAAAACAAGGGAATTAATCGCTGTTGGAGCAAGCATTGCTGCCAATTGTCAGCCGTGATTGGAGGTACATTATAATGCTGCCCGTGCGGCAGGCGCAAATGATATTGAAATAAGAGACGCAATTGATATAGCAGAAATGGTTAAAGAAACTGTAATAATGAATTCCAGGACTTTAATTGATGTGCTTTTAAATGAACTGGATGATAATAAGGAGCGGGCTGTAACCGCCCCCGTTAAATGTCAAAAGATAAGTAGGGCGTAGTGATAATTCATATATAATTTTTTTTACAAATAGATATGTAAATATGTGCATATTAGCAAGTAGCTATTATGTTAAATAAAGGAGGTTTTTTGTCGTGAGTAACTGTCTTTGCGGAGAAAAATCAGTATCGAGGAATGTTTATGCCTGTAGTGGTTGTGCTGATGTTGGGGAAGTTGCGGACCAGGTGAGCCGTCAACTGCGGAAAGAGGGTTTCGCACAATCTTCGATGAGTTGCATTGCCGGTATTGCGGCCCATATGAAACCATTTATTGATGCCGCAAAAAAAGTAGAAGAAGTAATCGTTATTGACGGTTGCCAGGTGCTTTGCGCCAGGAAAGTCATGGAGCACACGGAAATAAATGCGGTCTCCTTTGTTTTAACCGATATGGGACTGAAAAAAGGAAAGACGGAAGTTACGCAGGATGTAATTAACGATATCTGCAATAAAATTAAAAAAGCACAAAGCAACGGAGCCTAGCCCTTAACTTATATTGCTGATATGGAGGACACCTTCTGTTAGATTGTAAACAGAAGGTGTCTTGTTTTGTAAGGGCGTATGCAGGTGGTGGAATATTCGGGGGCAGTGTAGGAAATATGGGGTTAAATAGGTTTCACCATTAGAATTCATGCCTTTACCTTTTTGAATCGACAGGATAAAACATTATTTCTGATTTTTTTCAGCAAATCTGTGAAACCTTTCATGTTGTTAAAGAGTCTTTAATATAGAGAGTCTCCATAAAATTAGAGGGTTGACCGTAAATTATTAAAAATCGGTTATGTTAAATTTTCCCTTAATTACATTCATCTAATAAAATTTTGGGGGGAGCAGAGTGATTTTAAACAGTAAACATTTAACGGGGTGGAGGTTGAGGAAGAACTGCCTGTTAGGGCTGGTGCTGGTGGTTTTACTCAACGTGTTGTTGGCGGCTGTGGGGGCATGCCCCGGGGAAGCGGCGGAAATTGCGGCGCCTACGAAACTGTACGCCAATCCGGTTTCTTCTTCTCAAATCAACCTAACCTGGAACGACAATTCAAATAACGAGACCGGCTTTAAAATTGAGAGAAAGACGGGGAGCAATAATTATGTACAGGTGGGTATGGTAGAGGCCAATACCGCTACCTTCTCGGACACCGGCCGTTCCAATAATGTTACTTACACTTACAGAGTCAGGGCTTATAATCACGAGGGATATTCAAACTACTCCAACGAGGTGAGCGTAACCACC
>CBEULQ010000906.1:0-1617 GCA_965543975.1 uncultured Desulfocucumis sp.
GTGTATAATACGATAAAAAAAGGAAAATTCGGAACGCTGGTTATTGACATACGCCGATATGATAACTCTCCTGCTCATATTTTTTATCGTATTATACACCATGAGCAAGATAGATACGGACAAATGGAGGCTGCTCTCAAGTTCACTTACCAAGGCGCTGGGGGCAGGAGGTATGGTGCTTGATGCTCCCGGCCCTTCCATGGTGCAGGGATTATCCCAGCCGGAGACCATCCATACCTCAATGGAAACCGCGCAGCTGGAAAAATTGAAGCAACAGCTTCAGGAGTATATAAACAAGGCCCAGCTTGATAAAAAAGTGTCCGTCAGCACCGAAGAGAGAGGAATAGTGCTTTCCTTTCAGGAAGAAGTGCTATTTAATCTTGGATCAGCCGAATTAACCCCCTCCGCTAAGGAAATTATACGCAAGATCGGGCCAATTTTGGAGACGGTTCCCAATTATATGCGGATAGAGGGTCACACCGACAATCTGCCCATCAATACCAGGCAGTATCCTTCCAACTGGGAGCTCTCAGCCGCAAGGGCCATCAATGTGTTGAGGGCATTGGAAAATGGATTCAATATATTGCCCCAGCGACTTTCAGCGGCAGCTTACGGAGAATTCAGGCCCAGGGCGCCGAACATATCAAGTAACAACAGGCAATTAAACAGGCGCGTCAATATAGTTATAATGAGAAACAAATTTATTATGACGGAGCCAGAATCGGCTAGAATCGTTCCGGTAGAGGAAGTTAATCCAAATCAAACAGTAAGATAAAGCAAGTAATAGGTAAGAAAGGATTATTCGTATGGAAGTTACAATGATCGTTGCCTTTTTGGTAGCTGTGGTTTCTCTTGCCGGTGGTTATTTGATGGAGGGCGGCCACCTGTCATCTCTGATACAGCCCAGCGCCGCTTTAATTGTGTTCGGGGGCACCGCCGGGGCAACTTTTTTTAGCTTTTCTATGAATGAAATAAAAAAAGTTCCTATGCTGTTTAAGGTTGCCCTGCAGGCCAAGGTACAGGACCCTGCTGAAGTCATTGATCTTATAGTGGGTCTGGCGGATGAGGCCAGGCGGGAGGGCCTGCTGTTTTTAGAGAACCGCCTGAACGAGGTTAATGATCCTTTTTTACGTAAGGGTATTCAATTGGTTGTTGACGGAACTGACCCGGAGCTGGTCAGAAGCATAATGGATGTGGAGCTTTACTCTATTGAAGAAAGGCATCACGCAGGCATACAGATGTTTGAAGCGGCGGGCGGCTATGCGCCCACCATGGGAATTATAGGCACGGTTATGGGACTGGTGCACGTTCTGGGGAGCGTGTCCGATCCCAACGGCCTTGCAGGCGCTATTGCCGTGGCTTTTATGGCCACACTGTACGGTGTTGGCAGCGCCAACGTAGTTTTCCTGCCCATGGCTGTCAAACTGTCAAATATCAGCAAAAAAGAAATGGTCTTGCGGGAGCTTATGGTGGAAGGGATTGTTTCCCTGCAGGCGGGCTACAACCCAATACTGATCAGGGAAAGACTTACGGCGTTTTTAAACCCGTCTGCCCGTGAAAAAAACAAAGAAACGGAAGAGGAATAATACATAGGTTGCCTGGAGGGGGTAAAAGATG
>CBEULQ010000907.1:0-1608 GCA_965543975.1 uncultured Desulfocucumis sp.
TCATTTTCGGCCATTATCGGAGAAGTAAACGGTTTTGTATGGGGTCCGTGGATGCTGACATTACTGGTGGGAACAGGTGTATTCCTGACTTTGAAGCTGGGGTTCCTACAGTTTTCCAGCCTGCCATACGCGCTCAAACTGGCCTTTTCGCCTTCCCAGGACAAAAGCTCAAAGGGTGACATATCCCATTTCCAGGCACTCATGACCGCACTGGCCGCCACAATAGGAACCGGTAATATTGTGGGTGTAGCCACTGCCGTTGTAGTAGGCGGCCCCGGGGCCGTTTTCTGGATGTGGATAACTGCTATTTTCGGCATGGCCACCAAATACGGTGAAGGTGTACTGGCGGTAAAATACCGGGTAACTGATGACAGGGGCGAAATGGCGGGCGGCCCTATGTATTATATAGAAAAAGGAATGGGCAACAAATGGCTTGCCTGGCTGTTTGCCTTTTTCGGGGCTGTGGCCGCCTTCGGTATAGGGAACATGGTACAGGCCAACTCGGTGGCGGGGGCCGTAAAGGACACCTTCGGGGTGTCCGTCTGGGTAACCGGAGTGTTATTGGCCGTATTCACCGCCGCGGTTATACTGGGCGGCATTAAAAGCATAGGAAGAGTAACCGGCGTTATCGTTCCGTTTATGGCGGTTTTTTATGTGCTGGCAGGACTGATAATTATACTACTCAATCTGGACAAACTTCCCTCCGCTCTAAACATTATTTTTAGCAGTGCCTTTAACCTTCAGGCCGGTTTTGGCGCACTTCTGGGTAGTACCATCCGCTTTGGCGTAGCCCGGGGCGTGTTCTCGAATGAGGCCGGACTGGGATCGGCGCCCATAGCCGCAGCCGCCGCAAAAACCGACCATCCCTGCCGCCAGGCGCTGGTATCCATGACCGGAACCTTCCTGGATACCATTGTCGTGTGCAGCATAACAGGTATCACCCTGGTGATGGCCGGGCTCTATCCGGGATTGGAGAAAGCCCAGGCCGCAGCGTTGACCAGCCGCTCCTTCGAGGCCTTTATCCCGGGACTGGGAAGCCTCATTGTTGCCGTAGGACTGATTTTCTTTGCCTATTCCACTATTCTCGGGTGGTCTTACTACGGGGAAAAATGCTTCTACTACCTGGCTGGACGAAGAGGAATCTTTGTTTACCGTGTCCTCTTCAGCGCAGCCGTTCTGGTAGGGGCCATATTAAAACTGGGGCTGGTCTGGGATATCGCCGACACTATGAACGGCGCCATGGCTATACCAAACCTTATAGCCCTCCTGGCACTTTCAGGTGTAATCGCTGCTGAAACAAGAAACTTCAAAGAACTCCGGGCCAGGGAAAAAGCGGGAGTAACATCCGAAGTGAATGCCGGCTAACGTAAAGGATCATCCTCACTAACTCTTTGCAAGGACAGGAAACAACGCCGGCTTAAACTCTCTAAAATTCCGCAGGGCAGGTTAACGCAAATTAAAACCACAGGAGAAGTATAAATCGCAATAACATATAATGGTTTACCACAAACAATTCGCATCAAAACAACAATACAAGTATTGATATTTACAGAAAAACAGTAATGTTTTTGTTAAACTGGCATTAAGAAATTGGTAAAGGTTATTACC
>CBEULQ010000908.1:0-1608 GCA_965543975.1 uncultured Desulfocucumis sp.
GGATTTGAATCGGGAGGTGGAGGATTTGCAGTCCTCTGCCTTATTATGCTTCTTCTTCTTTCTGTATTGCCTTTTTATATAAGCAGAGTTCTTCTTTCTTTTCTTTTAGACCGCACCCCCAGTAGGTATTGCCTGCGACTAAAAGGCGGTAATCACACCAAGTGCAAAAGGTATGGACAATCTGCTCCTGTGTCATATTCTTTGCTTTTGTCATTTTCTATTCCTCCTTTACTAGATACATAGATTCTATTCTAATAACGTTACAAACTAACTAATATTTTCTACTTCCCGGTTTGGATTCCTGCTCTAGTATAATGGAAAAATTATCTCCTGGTGCCGATTCCGCCGTCTTAAGATCATTGATTTCATCCGGACTGTTCTGAATGGGAAATCGCTTTATCCGGTTTTTTAGTCGAGAATATGCTTAGCATAACTCCAATTATTATGACCAAACCACCCATAATTTGCTTAAAATTAATCACTTCATTCAGGATCACAACAGAGAAAAGCACACCGAAAACAGGAACCAGATTCATTAGAATTACTGCAGAGCTTGACGGCACTTGTCTGAGGCCGTAAGCATATGAGTAGAAAGCCAGCAGAGAACAAAACACCCCAAGATATATAACAGCAATCAATGAATCTGTAGTTGGAATCGTCCAATGATCAGCCTCAAAAAAAATAAGAGGCAGAAATCCTATAGCACCGGCCATGGTTTGGTAAAAGGTAATCGTGGTCATAGAATAAGTTGAAACCACTGTACTTGTAATAAAGTTATAAAAAGCCCATACGACTCCGGCCAAAACAAGTAAAATGTCGCCGAATAGTCTTTCTGTCGCTTCAGAAGAATGACCGATGGAAACAATCATATATACTCCAGCAATCGCCAGTCCGACACCAATGTATGATATTGCCGGGAATTTCTTTCGAAAAAACAGTGTTTCGAGTAACATTGTTATTGCCGGATAAGAGGATACGATTAGAGCAGCGTCCGATGCGGTACTATATTTTACTCCTACGTTCTCCAGGGAAAAGTAGACGGTAATTCCCAAAAAACCGCTTAATGCCAGTTTAGCTAGATCGATTGGTGTTGGTTTTTCTATATCTTTGCGTATTGCCAGAAAAGATCCGAGCAATATTGCAGCCAATCCAAATCGTATTAAGCCCAAGCCCAGTGGAGGAAATGTTTTCAAAGCAATTTTAGTAGCTACAAAGGAAACGCTCCATATTAAGATAGCTGTAACAATCGAAAACAAGTGAATGTCACAGTGCCTTGAATTTCTGAGAGAAAGAAATGCTGGTTCCGGCCTGGGTTTTGCTGGTGTGCTCAATACATTCAGTCCTTTTTTGCGTATGTCTGATTTTACCCCAATTAGTTGTTATGTTTATGGAAGTAAAAGCCGGGAGTGACGCCTACTGAACGTTTAAAGCGGTTGGCAAAGTGGCTTTGATCGCTGAATCCGGTTTCAAAGGCGACCTCTTTTGGAGAAAGTCCTTGTTTGAGTAATTTCTTGGCGTGACTTATTCTTATGCTGTCCAGATACGAATGGGGTGGCATCCCGACCTCATTGCAAAACACTCTCAATAAATAGTAGCGACTTAACCCTA
>CBEULQ010000909.1:0-1605 GCA_965543975.1 uncultured Desulfocucumis sp.
CAGAAGTTTACCAGTAGGGCTTTTAGGCAACTCCTTTAAGAACTCTATATTGCGCGGAACCTTATAGGAAGCCAATCTCTCCTTGCAAAAGTCAATCAGTTCCTGATCCGTCATCTCTTCGCCGTCCTTTAGGCAGATAAAAGCTTTCGGCACCTCGCCGCGAACAGGATCTTTCACCCCCAATACTGCTGCTTCCAGAACCTTGGGGTGCTGGTAAATTACTTCTTCCACTTCCCTGGGATAAACGTTGTAACCACCGCATAAAATCATGTCTTTCTTGCGGTCTACGATATAAAAATACCCGTCCTCATCGTATTTGCCCAGATCGCCGGTACGATACCATTCTCCGTCAAATGCCTCCCTGGTGGCTTCGGGCATCTCCCAGTAACCTAGAAAAACCCCGGGTCCTTTGACCAGTATTTCGCCTACTTCCCCTGGCGGCAGTTCGTTGCCTAACCCGTCCACCACTTTTACCTGGATACCGTGGGCTGCTGGTCCTACCGAACCGGCCTTGCCGTGCCCCAGCCTGTTATAAGTTATGGTGGAACTGGTTTCGGTAGCGCCATAAGTCTCGCAAAAGCCGACGCCAAACTTTTCAGTTATTTCATTAATATGCTCCACCGGCATGGAAGCACCTGCAGACTGAGTAAACCGCCAGTATTTCAAATTGTATTTCTTACTATCGTATTTCTGCAGCATAAAAATATACATGGTCGGTACGCCGGCGAAGTGGGTGACCTGATAATAGGATATCATCTCCAAAGCTTTCTCAGGGTTAAAGCGCTGCATTGTCACTATACCTGCGCCGGCGTGGAAAGGTCCGAGTACGGCTAGAACAAAAAATATATGGCAGAAGGGAGCATACGTCATAAACAGGTCCTGGTCGTTGATATGCAATATTGTCGAACTCACTTCCGTGAGGGACATTAAATTGCCATGGCTGAGCATGGCCCCTTTCGGCTGTCCTGTGGTGCCTGATGTGTACAGCAGTGACGCAATATCCCCGGAACTGCAAGCCGGCTCGTCAAAATTCCCGGATGCTTCTGAAATTAACAAATCAAAGTTAATACTACCTTTCACCGGGCCTCCCACTGTAATGATTTTTTCCAGGTGTGGGAATTGATCAATCACTCCAACTATATTTTGTTCGATTTCGCTAGAAGAACCAACTAAAACCCTTGCTCTGGAATTGTTAAGTATGTAAGATATTTCTCCCGTCTTAAAGAGAATATTAAATGGTGTGGCTACGGCTCCTATCTTAACCGCCGCAAAGTAAGCGAATAAAAACTCAGGAGAATTAGGAAGGTAAATTGCCACCCGGTCTCCCTTTTTTACCCCCATATTTACCAGGGCATTACTGACTTTGTTGACAATTTTACTAAACTCGGACCATGTGAATTCCCTTCCGTCATCCCCGCATATAACCGCCTTTTGGTGGGGTCTGAAAAAAGCATTACTGGTAATTAAACTTGCAATGTTCATTTTTAACCTCCGGATCAAAAATAAAAATATTTAATCTTTCATAATTGGCAACATTCAAACAAATACGCAAATTTTGTGCCCGAATTTTTAATTATTAAGAGAAGAATTTCTTCCTGTGGAACC
>CBEULQ010000910.1:0-1602 GCA_965543975.1 uncultured Desulfocucumis sp.
ACTCGTTTTTGATCGGCCTCCGTCAAGGGTAGTTTTTCAGTGCTCTGAACCAAATAAGGCGGGTTTTTGGACCCGCCTTTCAAATACTACACTTCCTCGTTTAGAAGCCTCTCCCTGATTATACCTTCGGCAATTTTTCCGGCATCGGGTTTGTAGACACCTTTATTAATCTGTGACTTAATATCCTCGACCAGTTCTTCCCTCACCGGGGGCATATCTTTGAGAACGGCCTTGAATGTTTGCAGTGCTTTGCCTTCCGGTGATATCTGCAGTGTATCCCCGCTTGGCGAAGCGCCTGCCCCTTTTTTTTGCAGTTTATCCTTATTTGAACCGGCCCCGTACAGCCTGGTTATGTCTGTGGGTCCGTAACCGAATATTCTCATCTCTACCGACCTTCTTTAGTGTATCTTACTTCTAAAATCGGCAGGGCATTATAAAACTTTATATCATTTTTACAATTTCATGTGCAATTTCGTACAGCGGCAGCACCTTTTCCGCGGCGCCGATTTCAATGGCTGCCTTGGGCATGCCGTACACCACGCAGGTGCTTTCCGCCTCGGCTACGGTATGTCCCCTGCGCTGCCTTATTTCCGCCATGCCTTTTGCCCCGTCCCTCCCCATGCCTGTAAGAAGGACCCCCATGCAGGCAACGCCGCAAGTTTGAGCCGCCGAGGTCATAACCACATCCACTGACGGCCTGAAGCCCCCCGGTGGAACGGGACCTTTTCCAGGGTCCAGGTTTACAGTCAATGACCCCGGTTTACCTCTAAATGTCAAATCGTAGCCTGCCGGCGCCACCAGCACCGTTCCTGGCCTTACAGGATCTCCCTGGGACGCGTGTTTAACCTTTAACTTTGATTTCCTGTCCAGGTGCTCCGACATTGGTCCCGAGAACCCCACCGGTATGTGCTGTACGATGACTATTCCGGCCGAAAGCGTTGCCGGTAAAGCCGGAACCAGTTGCTGCAGGGCGGCCGGCCCGCCGGTGGAAGACCCGATAACCACCAGTTCCACTTTCCCTCCGGCCCTCGGTTGGGAGTATACGGGGCTGACAGCCGGTGCAGACGGCCTAATGACAGGAACAACCTTCCTCGGAGCGGCTCTACGTAATGATGCCATGGCAGCTGCTCTTAATTTAAATTTAAGGTCCGCCACCATGGCTTCCATTTCTCCCGGTTTTGTGGGTTTGGATACGAAATCTACAGCTCCCAGTGATAGCGCCCTCATGGTTTCCCTTGCCCCTTCGTAGGTAAGGGCGCTTAACATTACCACCGGTGTGGGACGTTGCTTCATTATAGTGCCAAGAGTAGTCAGACCGTCCATAACCGGCATTTCCACGTCCAGGGTTACCACATCCGGGCGCAAAGAGGCAATCTTCTTGATTGCCTCTGAACCATCGGCGGCGGTGTCCAGCACCTGGAATTCACCATCTGCTTCAATAAAACGGGTGATCAGGCGCCGCATCAGCGCCGAATCATCCACCACCAAAACTTTAATTGGCGGCATAGGCAAGCTCCTCGGTGCCCAGTTCTTTAACCAGTCCCCTGGCGTCCACTATCAGCGCCACACGTCCGTCTCCCAGTATTGTGGCCCCGGAAAGCC
>CBEULQ010000911.1:0-1597 GCA_965543975.1 uncultured Desulfocucumis sp.
AGGCTGTAATGAATATATAATTGAATATTAAGGAAAGGACAATTTCAGTGAAAGCATACCTGGGCATAGACGTAGGATCGGTAAGTACGAACATAGTTGTTCAAGATGAGGCCGGTAAACTTCACGCCGACCTCTATCTACGCACCATGGGCAGACCCATTGAAGCGCTGTTAAATGGTCTGCGCCAAGTGGGTGAAAGCCTTCCCCCGGATATTGAAATAGCCGCAGCGGGCACCACCGGCAGCGGCAGGTACCTGGCAGGCGTTATGGTCAACGCCGATGTCATTAAAAATGAAATAACAGCTCATGCCGTGGCTGCTTCCATGCTTGTTCCCGACGTCCAGACGGTGTTGGAAATAGGGGGACAGGACTCGAAAATAATTATAATGCGCAACGGTATTGTTACTGATTTTGCCATGAATACGGTATGCGCCGCGGGAACCGGCTCCTTCCTCGACCAGCAGGCATCCCGGCTGAACATACCTATAACCGATTTCGGCGACTTGGCGCTTAGTTCCGGCTCTCCGGTTAGAATCGCTGGAAGATGCACCGTCTTTGCGGAATCGGACATGATTCACAAACAGCAGATGGGACACAGCCTGCCGGATATTATTAACGGACTTTGCGAGGCGCTGGTGCGCAATTACCTCAACAATGTGGGCAAGGGTAAAGAAATACTTCCCCCTGTGGTCTTTCAGGGAGGAGTGGCTGCAAACAAGGGAATAAAGGCTGCCTTTGAACGTTTCCTGAATCTGCCGGTTATCGTTCCCGAATATCACAATGTAATGGGAGCCATCGGGGTGGCTCAACTGGCCAGGGAAGAAGTTAGAAAGACAGGAGCCACTAAATTCAAAGGCTTCCAGATCACCGGGCTAACATACAGAACAGGCAGCTTTGAATGCAGCGGCTGCCCTAATGGCTGCGAAATAGCGGAAATATATGAGGGTGACAGGGTCATTGGCAGATGGGGCGCCCGCTGCCAGCGCTGGGATATAATTAACTAGAATATACCCATAGCAATATTGGGGAGTAAGCAAGCTTTACTTACGACAAAATAGACTCAAAACTTCCTGCGCTCCCAAACCGCCGTATTACAAAGGAGTGACACCATGAACCGCGAAATAATTGCCCAGGTAGTATACATCATGATACTGGCAATAATGATTATTTCCGCCCTCTGGGTGATGTACGACACCCGCAAACGGGGACGTCCGCTAATGGAAATATTGACCTGGGGCTTATTTGCCGGAGTGTTTTTCGGCATGGGACTGATAATATATTTCTACTGGCGAAGGAAATTTCCTGAATATGATAATCCACGCCCATAAAAAATTACTTTAAATCTGGCAGTGTACACATTAAGTTCAATGTAAACATATGTTTACATTGTTTTTATTTCCCCTTCCTCCTCTCCCTGGCTTTCTCCCCACACATAATTTGGTCTTAACGCTTGGTATGAATATTGCAAAAAGTTAAAAATGTCGAACTTTTTAAATATTGATATGTATTAAAAGTAAAGGGGACACACCTTCTGGTGTTGTCTTAATTCCCTAGTCCTTAACATCTTTCCGGAAGGATTGTCCCCTAAATTTGTTGA
>CBEULQ010000912.1:0-1591 GCA_965543975.1 uncultured Desulfocucumis sp.
ATACCATCGCGGTAAAGCTGACTTGATTATCCTGCATCGAGAATCCTCCTATTTAAAATTGCAGCCTTTCGGAAATCTGAAAGGTTGTCATTCAAATAGAAGTATATCACCTTTTACGTTTGTGTCAACCATCAAATTATAATAATAACATAAATTAATTATTTTGTCAATATGTTTTTTGTCTTTTAGATAATTTTGATATCATGTCAAATGAGTAATGCTTACTTTTGGATGGAGACTGGTCAAAGAAGGTCTGAAGCAACTGTAGAATTGACCTTTTGGACCATGGTGGCAAACTCAAATGAGCATGAAGGGATACACAATCTCTTAAGTTTGTTTAATTGCAATTAAATATTTAATACATTATAATGCTCTCAAGGAGGTGAGTCTTACGAATTCTCAGGAACTAATCTTTATAGAAGAAATGGGTCTCATGTGGGAATCTTCCGGTGCCACCAGGACAATAGGCCGGATATTCGGCTATCTTCTTCTTTCCGAAAAGCCCAAAACCCTTGATGAGTTGGCCAGGGACCTGCTTTTCAGCAAAGCCACCGCTTCTCTGACCATCCGCCAGGGGTTGATGATAAGCATTTTTGAAAAGGTAAGCATACCCGGAGAACGTAAGGATTATTACCGGGTTAATATGCAATCCTGGGCAAACAACATGAACCAGAAAATGAACATACTGGCTGCATGGGAAAAGCTTATTGAGAAGGGTTTGCAGTCGTTATCGCCCAACAAAGAGGAGGCAGCGGAAAACCTTCGTATAATGAAAGACTATTTTGCATTCACTCGCTGGTACATGTCCGATTTTCCAGAAAAGTACAACAAATGGCTGGCGGGAGAAATCGATATAAACTCAGGCAAACAAGGATGTAACGGTCATGAAGAATAGCGTTTTAATGAAGCTTGAGAGAATTAGCAAAACCTATATTATGGGCGAGGTCACCGTGGAAGCCCTAAAGGAAACCTCCCTGGATATTTTACAGGGAGAGCTTCTGGTTATACTGGGTCCCAGCGGGTCGGGCAAGAGCACGCTGCTAAATATAATGGGAGGCATGGACACAACTTCGTCCGGACGGGTAATATTCGGAGACGAGGAACTGAGCAGGGCCGGTGACGCCCAGCTTACCCGTTACAGGCGCAAGGAAGTGGGTTTTGTATTCCAATTCTACAACCTTATAGCCGACCTGACCGCCAAGGAAAATGTGGAACTGGCGGCCAATCTGGTGGACAACCCCTTTTCGACGGAAGAAGTTTTAATAGATGTGGGACTGGAATCCCGAATGAACCATTTTCCCTCCCAGCTTAGCGGGGGCGAACAGCAAAGGGTTTCCATCGCCAGGGCAGCGGTAAAAAACCCCAGGTTGCTGCTTTGCGACGAACCCACCGGGGCGCTGGACCACCAAACAGGAAAATTAATTCTGGGCCTGCTGGCGAAAATAAACCGGGAGCGGGGCAGCACGGTGGTAATAGTAACCCACAACACCTCCATCGGAGACATGGCCAACCGGGTTGTGCGCATGAGAAGCGGCGAAATAACGGAAATTATCGAGAACAAGACCACCGTTTCCCCTGAAAGGATTGAGTG
>CBEULQ010000913.1:0-1587 GCA_965543975.1 uncultured Desulfocucumis sp.
ACCGGCAAGTCATTAATTTATCACTTTTCTTTCTTTAAGTCAACCGGTAGTTTTTGTCATCGGTTGACTTTTTATTCCCTGCCGGTTTCATTTTCCGGCTTTTTCTCCGGCGTTTTCCGCCGGGAGTTATTACTTTATCACTTTGGCTCTTTTCGGTCAACCGGTATTTTATTCCACCGTTTGTCCTTTTTTCCCTACCGGTTTTTCCGGTTTTTCTCCCGCGTTTTCCGCCGGGAGTTATTACTTTACCAGTTTGCTTCACTGCGGTCAAGTGGTAGTTTATTCCTCATGACTGTGTTTAAGCGTACTTTTTTAAGGTTTTTCTGCAGCATCACACACCGGCAAGGTTATATTTTATTATTTCACCCAGGATTGATTAGAAGGCATTTTTTATATCCCCAGCTCTATAAATCTTCTCCAGTCTCCGTGTACAACGTGAATGCCCTTTTGTCTGACGTATTTCTCATCGCAATAGAAGTAAACATAGGCAAACACTTTATCACCGGTTTCAATTAGTTCAACCTCTGTTATTTCCCGCCTGTACATATTGTCGCCGCCAGGACCGTAATAATCCTCCAAATCATCGATACTTTTTATAATAATGTCTATGTTAGGCAAAAATACAAGCTCCCCCCTGATAACCCCTTCTCCCTCCAGCAGGGCAGGATAACCCTGCGGCAAATGATATAATTCACCGTTAATTAATGCAGGTATAATTCTATTTGCCCAGGGCGCTATATATTGCTTGTGGTTGCAAAACCCTGTCATTAATGTCCCGTAGACAAACAAATTGTTTAAAGACAATCTTGTGTCCCTCCAAAATATAAGTGAGCCTTGGGTTCGGAAGGGATTATTCCCCTTCCGAACATACGTTGGGAACATTCCTCACCCCAAAGTAAGATACGTTGGGGACATTCCTCTGACCCGAATGCTATGCTCCAAAGAGAGGTGTGTCCCCTGACCTTTTAATAGAGGTGTGTCCCCTTTCCTTAATTGCCTGTTAATTCCTAATCTTTGGACAGGTCTTACAGGCTATTAGCGAAATAATGGTAGTTTTTGCTAAAGCTACAATATATAATATACTGGAAACAATATCCTGCATTTAATTATAGCACGGGGTGTCAGCCATGTTTTTGGGATATATTTTGTATCGAAGCAGAACAACCATTTTATTAATAGTAATTGTATCCATTCTCCTTTTAAACGGCCAGGGTTGTTCCCCGGCGGAAAAACCAAAAGAAGAGATAGTAAAAAACCGTGATGTGCATATCCGGATAACCGCTCTGGGGGATTTTGTCATGCACATGCCGGTGGTTAACGCCGCTTATGAGCCGGAGCGGTCAGACTACAACTTCAGAAAAATGTTTTCGGAGATGGAAGAACAGCTATCTGGAGCTGATTTCACCGTTGCCAATCTGGAAACCAGATTGGCAGGACCGGAAAAGGGTTACTCCGGCTATCCCAGGTTCAATACCCCGTCAGAATTGGCCCGGGATATGAAATCCCTGGGTATAGACATGGTTACCACGGCAAACAACCACAGCATGGATATGGGGCCGGACGGGGTTACCGCAACGCTGGACAATC
>CBEULQ010000914.1:0-1585 GCA_965543975.1 uncultured Desulfocucumis sp.
CCTTTTTATCCTCACCTGATTCTACAACTATTTCTTTTTTATACGCCAGTGTTTTAATCCCCAGATAGATTAAATATCCGGCGCCCAAGTATTTAATAAAATTGAACGCTATAGCAGACTTCGCTAAAATAACCGACAGTCCCAAAGCTACCATCAGCGTATGTATAATAGCTCCTGTGGAAATTCCCAGAGCGGATATTATCCCTGCCTTCTTACCTTGACCCATACTCCTTCCTAAAATATAAATGGTGTCCGAGCCGGGGGTAAGATTTAACAGAATCCCGGACAAAAGAAAAATACCGTAATTTTCAATGCCGAACATAAAATCAGCCCTTTCTCTTTTACTAACGCACTATGGCTTACTTATAGATTTACCTTTGCCGGTTAACCGGACTTAACTACCATTGGCTATTTAAACAATTATATATAAATACGTTTTTAAAAGCCATTATTGAAACCTGATTTTTCTGTATAAAACGGTTATAAACCGCCAATGGTGTTTATCTCGTTGACAGCCTGTAAGCCCCGTCCTCGAAGGTCGGTGCATACAGGCTGTTAACGAGATACTTTTAAGGAAAGGAGACACACCTTAGGGTTCGGTAAGAGATTAACCCCTTCCGAACCCGAGGCTCATTTATATTCTTTGCGAAACATTGGCATTGTTTAACAAAACCAGACACTCCAGCATATTTTATTAAATAATGTATTCAGAAAATACATGCGGTGGAATGGGGCTGATGCGATGCAGGAAAGAAGCGTGAAAAACTCCTGGGGAATTGACGTCTCCCGCTGGCAAGGCGATATTAATTGGAGTCTTGTAAAAAAAGACGGGATTTCCTTCGCCTTTATTAAGGCAACTGAAGGAGTTGATTATGTAGACCATAAATTTTCAAAAAACCTAAAGGAGGCAAAAGAAGCAGGGATTCTTACGGGAGCATATCATTTTTGCACCCCGTCCGATGTTGAAGACGCCGTTAAAGAAGCTAATCATTTTATTAATGTAATCAAAAAAAACAGAGGTTTTAACGTTCTGGATTTACCACCGGTCATCGATATTGAGAAAAATCAGGGATTAAACAAAAAACAAATTTCGGAAACCGTCAGCGCCTGGGTTGATATAGTAAAAAAAGAATCCGGAGTTCAGCCAATTATATATTCTTACTTATATTTTATCCGGGAATACCTGGACGAAAGTTTAAAGGATATTCCCTTATGGCTTGCCCACTACGACAGACAGCTACCGGATATTCCCGTCTGGAAATCATGGTTGTTCCTGCAATATACAGACAAGGGACAGGTTAGCGGAATTAACGGAAACGTTGATCTAAACGAATTTTACGGGGACACAACAAAATTGGAACTGCTATGCCGTAACAAGAAGTTTGTAAACTGCCCATAGGCATTGAATTTCAACTTAATCTTGACCGCCGAACTGCTGGAAAAAGGTCACTCGGCGGCAGTGACCGAATCTCTTAGCCTGAGGGTTTGATCCCACTGCCTCTACCATACATAAAATATTCAAACCGCCTACGGGCGGTTTTTGCTTTATCGCGGTAAAACCATATAACTTTAGCACATGATAGCG
>CBEULQ010000915.1:0-1581 GCA_965543975.1 uncultured Desulfocucumis sp.
ATTACTTCCGCTGATGCTGGGATCACGCTTAATAAAGAGGAAGCCGGACAGGAAATATGATTCTCTATCTGAATTAAAATTGGGACGTTTGACCAACGTTTTTCTGGGAAAGGTGCTTGATTTGGAGCACATATTGATTAAATCAGGTTTTAGCCTGCCTTTTGGGGGTTCCTTGCTTCTCATTGCCAGAAAGGATTGATTTACAGTATGCATATTCCTTTTAACAAGCCATATGCGACCGGTAAAGAACTGAGTTATATTAATGAAACTATCGAAAGAGGACATATTTCCGGCGACGGCTTATTTACTAAAAAATGTCAGGCCTGGCTGGAACAGCATATAGGCAGTTTGAAAGTGTTGTTGACTCATTCCTGCACGGCTGCGTTAGAAATGGCGGCGATCTTGGCGGACATTCAGCCTGGTGAAGAAATTATCATGCCGTCTTACACCTTCGTTTCCACGGCCAATGCATTTGTGTTAAGGGGCGGAGTACCGGTATTTGTGGATATTAAACCGGATACCTTAAATATTGATGAATCCAAGATCGAAGCGGCCATAACTTCACGCACCAGGGCAATTGTACCGGTACACTATGCCGGAGTGGGCTGCGAAATGGATACCATTATGGCTATAGCGGAAAAACACGGCTTATTGGTTATTGAAGATGCGGCCCAGGGGATAAAGTCTACATACAGGCAGCGTCCACTGGGTAGTATAGGGCACCTTGCAACGCTAAGTTTTCATGAAACCAAAAATGTTAATTCCGGAGAAGGCGGAGCGCTATTAATCAATGATTCCCGTTTCATAGAAAGAGCCGAAATCATTCGTGAAAAAGGCACCGACCGGAGCAAATATTTTCGGGGGGAAGTTGATCGATATACATGGATAGATATAGGATCTTCGTTTTTGCCAAGTGAAATTGAAGCAGCATATCTCTGTGCCCAGTTGGAACAGAGCGATACTATCATCATGGATAGAATGAAGATTTGGCGGCGATACCAAGAGGCCTTTACCGGTATGGAAGAAGAGGGGAAGATACGTTGTCCGGTAATCCCCGAAGACTGTCAACACAATGCCCACTTGTACTATTTATTGCTTCCTGATTTGCAAAAACGCACTTCACTAATCAATTATTTAAAAGAATGCGGTATTGGTGCTGTGTTCCATTATGTGCCTTTACATTCTTCCAGGGCGGGTTTGAGGTATGGAAGAACGTACGGCGATATGGTTTTAACACAGGAATTGAGTGAGCGATTGGTACGTTTGCCGTTGTGGCCCGGGATGGAACAAGATGATGTTGACCTGATTATTAATAAAGTTATCGAGGGAATAGGGAGCGTATAGAGAGTGAGGTATAACTACAATTACACATGTAAATTGGTTCCGGATACTGTGAAAGTTTTTTTATTAGCTATTATATTAGTACTTTTTTCCTTTTGGCTGCGGGGAAACATAGGTCTGAATGTATCGGATGAAGGATTTCTTTGGTATGGTGCTTTACGTACTACACTTGGCGACATTCCTATCAGGGACTTCCAATCCTACGATCCGGGCCGCTATTATTGGGCTGCAGCCTGGGCA
>CBEULQ010000916.1:0-1574 GCA_965543975.1 uncultured Desulfocucumis sp.
TGTGAGCTTTATTATTGTCATCAATCCCCAGTGTTGCATCACTCCCCAAATGGTAGTATATACCATTAATTGCTATTGTTCCCCATGGCAGTCCATCCTGACCTTCATAGGCATTGAAGTATGTACCGTTAATGGCGGCCATCGCGCCTACTCTCTTGGCCATTGCATCCAGAGATTCAATACCACCTACTTTATTCTGTGCTAAGACAGGCCTTAACTCCAGCGCCGGGTTATTCAGGTTTACATATATAAGGTTAAGGGCTCTGTTACTAACCACTTTCTTCTCATATTTTACTGTCCACATTGGTTTTGGGGGCTCTGGTAAATTACCTGGCGGACCTATTAATATAGCTTTTGTCTGTTCATCCCAGCCAACTTGATACCCAAAAGCTTCTGCCACAAAACGGGCCGGCAGGTAGGTTCGCCCGTGTTTAACCAAAGGGACGGCATTCATTGTCTGCTCCCGATTATTTACGTAAAGTTTTGCACTGCCAACAACCATCTGGAGATTGGTGTTATCCAAGCTTAAGGTAGTGGTCTGTGTGGACTGGTCCCAATTAATATCGTTGTCACCAATTCCCAGAGCGTAAGCCAAGTATCTTACTGGAATATATGTTCGATTGTTTTCAACAAAGGCATCAACATCCATCTGTTTAATTTCTCCGTCTGCAGTATACGCCTTTTGGCCAATGATAAAGAAGGCCTTATGATTAGGAGCGGCCATGGCTTCAGACGCAATAAATAAAGTAAAAAATGCGACAAACACGAATAATTTTTTAATAATAATCAACTCCTAGCACAACTATAGTTTTCCCGTACCTAGTTTTGACATAAAATGAATTAATCCTTCGAGTTAACCATATGGAGGTAAAAAAATAAAATGAAAACTGGTCTAATTCACAAAAAAGTTCGGGCAACCGGAATGGAATATCTATAGAGGAGCATCGGAGGTAATTGGCCATTTTGAGGCAAAACAATAACATAATCTTTACCATAAAATAAAATATTGATTTTTTAATATTTTTCTGTAATAATTTTTACTAAAAGAAAATATTGAGAGAGAAACAAAGTTGTTTCTTGACAATAGACAAAGTGGTCTATTAAGAGGTAAAGGTGCCTCATACCGGCAAATTTTTTTATTTTTGCCGGTATGAGGCTTTTGATTTTAAGCCGTCCTCAAAGGAGGTGCACAATCAGTTTTTACCTATTAAATAGAATTGCATTAAAAAATATAAACCAAGGAGGTACACTATCTAGATGAAGACACCAAAGGACGTTTTAGCCTGGGCCGAGGATAAGGGTGTAAAAATGGTTGATGTGAAGTTTATCGACCTGCCCGGCATCTGGCAACATTTCGCCGTTCCCATTCAAGAGTTTGATGAAGGTACTTTTAAAGAAGGATTGGGCTTTGACGGATCCAGTATCCGCGGTTTCCGGGCGATTAACGAGAGCGATATGATTCTGCTCCCGGATCCCGACACAGCAATTATTGATCCCTTCTCCAAAGTTAAAACCATGAGAGATCGGAAGAGCACACGCTGAACTCCAGTCACGGCTTACTATCTCGTATGCCG
>CBEULQ010000917.1:0-1572 GCA_965543975.1 uncultured Desulfocucumis sp.
AGAGGTATTGGGATTTGGGAAATTGATATAGGAAAATAAACTCAAAACAGCTGTTTGTTGTCCACAAGAATCGACAAAATGTGTATAAGTCTGTGGATAACCTACCTTACCGGCTGCACTATTGTTCCTACGGTGTTGCTTTTCACCATCGGCCGTCAAATACCCTCCCGGAAGAATCCCGAAAGTAAGCTGCTGGCTCCCTATGTAGAATTGTTAAGCAACTCTATTAGTTTGCGTACATATCTAATTATTTTGCTTGAGGGTATTTTTATTATCGGCACTTTTTCCTACCTTGGGTCTTACATCTCATGGGTATACCACTTCAACTATCTATATATAGGATTAATAATGACGGCTTTTGGATTGATCGCCATTATCGGCGGCAGATTAAGTGGCAGACTTGCCGCTAAATGGGGACTTAAAACAGTGCTTGCCCTGGGTTTTTTTTCGGCTACCGCTGCTGACATAGTATTCTACTCCATAGGAGGAATCCTGCCGGCTCTGGTTCTGGGGGTTACATTGCTGGGATTTGGGTTTATACTGGCTCACTCCACCCTGCTAACCATGGCCACAGAATTTGCAGCCCAGTCTAGAGGTGCGGCCATGTCTCTGGTAGCTTTTTGTTTAATGGGCGGGGGCGGCATAGGGACAGCCATAGGCGGAAGCATTATCGCATTGAGTGATTTTTCTGCTCTTTTTAAATTATACGCAATAGGACTGGCGATTTTACTAATAGCAGCATTATTAATGGTGCAAACTGACACAGCAGTTAAAACAGTTGGCGAAGCTAAAAAAACATCGTGGTTGAAGACCCGCAAGGAAATTAGATTGATAAATAGGGAACCGCCCAGGTGAGAATTTTTTGGTTTTGCTGCATATAATATCTAAAGCAGGTCTGGCGACACATCTCCTGGGGGCGCCCGGGGGAGGGAAACGGGGGCCTGCTTAATTATTAATAATGGCCGGGGCTTCACCCTATAAGGTGCCCGGGGACTTTTGACCTGGGCAATTTGCAGCAGCAGGATGTGGACTGGTTATACGGTTTTGATATTAATGCGAGATATTGTATATAATAACTCTTTAGAAATTCTTTTTTGTAAAATTTTTGACAAAAGGAGAGTAAAGGTGAATTGGGTTAAATTAAATAACAAAAAATTAATAAACTATACTTTTATAATTATACAGCTCATAATCATTGCTGCCCTATTAATAGATAAAAAATTTAGCTATGTCAATGAGGTATTATTTGTTACTGTTATTCTTGTTATTTATATATTTTTAGAGAATAAATACGGCATTTATGTTGGCAACTATACGCGGGTGTGTCTGATGCTTGTTGTAATTATGCATGGCTTTGCAGGTAAGTATTTAAATCTTTATTTGGAGTCATCCAAGTTTGATAACTATCTGCATGTGTTTGGTATTTATTCTGTTACTCTTTTTGTGTATTCGATTGTCAGTAATCTCTTAATAATATCATTTATGTCAAAATCAAGCAAATTTTTATACATAACTTTATTGGGTATTAGTATTGGTACTATTTTTGAAATTATTGAATTTATTATGGATATA
>CBEULQ010000918.1:0-1567 GCA_965543975.1 uncultured Desulfocucumis sp.
GCACCCGTTTCGGTGGAAAGCCTTTTCACGCCTTCAACTTTATTGTAATATGCCTGCGGCACGGCTGTATTCAATTTGTGGCTGCCAGCGGGGCTAACCCCCTCGTATTTGTAAAATATCCTGGCCGGGGTGTCCAGCGCCTTTTCCAGGCGGCGGGCCCTGTACAGCGGGGAGGGTCTCCAAAGTTTATAGATTTCCTGCACCTCTTCCGGTATATCAATCCAGCGTTCGGTGCTGACTTCCTGCTGGATAAGCCCCATGGGAAAAATAGGGCTCAAATCCTGCGGCCCGATCGGTTGTTTGGTTGCCGGGTTCAGCGGGGGTTCCGGCAAATTGGGCATGTCCGCCTGGATGTTATACCAGCGGGTGGGCATTTCCTTTTCAGTGAGCAATATTTTGGTCTCACTCATCTCTTCTCATACTCCTCTCTACACATAAAGAAAGGGGCTACAACTTATGCCTTATTTTTACGGTTTCACCAAGGAATGTCCCCAACTTATGTGTTATAGCATGAAACAATTGTATATTATTAGTATTTTTTCCGTCAAGAAATTAATTATTAGCCCAATATGCGATAATGTCCCCGGGGCCGCCTGTGACAAATTATTCCCTTTAATGGGGTTTGCGCCCTTTATCCCACAGGGGTATAATGAAAAGGGGACATTTCACGAAGAAATGCCCCCAACAAAATATACAAGGAGATGCCCCATGAACAGTAAAACCCAGAACAACGACCCCATGTACATGCTGGCGGCGCTTATAGAGATTTACCGGGGAGTACCTGTAATCATTCCGGATTTCGACCCTGAAATGGAAAAAAACATTCTCATGGACCTATTTTCTTCGGCCATTAGCTTTGCCCAGGCGGACGAGTCCCGCCGGGTGCTCAGCGAGGAAATAAACAGATGCGCCAGAGAAGGCGCCAGCGTTAAAGAACAGCTGGAACTGGCCGAAAGCCAGGGACCTGATGTGCTTTACGCCAAAATGGTGGCTGCGGCTCACCTGATGAAAATTATGGAAGGCAGCAAATATAAATTTTCCTGATTAATTAAAATTTCACTGCTTTAAAGGCTGACCGCCAACCCGGGCGGCCTTTAATTTTTGCATTTGAATAAATTTAAAAATAGGTGAAAAAATAAGCTAAAGTTTTTGAATGAAAGGTGCTACCGCAATGGTTCAGATAGGAAATATGCATATAGGTTCGGCAGAGAATGCAAATGAGACCGTGCTAACCTGTGGTGAAGCAAATGCATTGTGGAATCAATTGGAATCAAGGTATGAGGATATTGAGAAAACTCAGATATGGGAGAACCTGGCCCATGATCAGGATCTAAAAATGTTTATTAGAAAAGAGCTTCATAATACCCTGGAAACTCAGGCTGATAAGCTGGAAAAATTAATAAATAAGTTTAAACTTCCATTACCCTATAGACCTCCTAAGAGTGTTAATATGGAGGTTACCAGCGAATTTATTAACGATAGGTTCATATTTAACGATATTATAACAGGTGTTGAAAATGCTATGAGCCATCATCTACATTCTTTTCGCACGTGCATTTCTAATGAC
>CBEULQ010000919.1:0-1564 GCA_965543975.1 uncultured Desulfocucumis sp.
TAAAGGATGAAAAGATTGCCCTGGTGGATACCGTTTGGACCCCTTTTCACGAGGGTTTTATTGAAGAACTGGAAAAAGAAATTGGTTTACATAATATAAGCCTGATTGTAATTAATCACACGGAGCAAGACCATGCCGGCAGTCTTGCCTATCTTATGGAAAGAATACCAGACACTCCCATATATTGCACAAAGAACGGCGCGGCCATGATTAAAGGGCATTTCCACAAGGATTGGAATTTTAATATTGTTAAGACCGGAGACAGCGTGGACTTGGGGAGGAATAAACTGGTTTTTGTGGAGATGCCCATGCTGCACTGGCCGGACAGCATGGCCACATACGTGTCCGGGGCTAATGTGCTGCTGTCCAATGACGCCTTCGGCCAGCATTATGTTTCACCCTTTCTTTTCAATGACCAGGTGGACCAGGGAGAGCTTTTCCAGGAAGCGATAAAATATTTTGCCAATATTCTTACTCCCTTCAGCAAACTGGTTAAGGCCAAGATTAACGAAATCAAGGGGCTGAATCTGCCCATAGAAATGATCGCCCCCAGCCACGGAATTATCTGGCGGGAAAATCCCATGCAGATCGTGGAGAAGTACGACCTGTGGGCCGGTGAATATCATGAAGGATCTGTGGCGGTGCTGTACGACACCATGTGGGGCGCCACCAAAAAAATGGCTTTATCCATAGCCAGGGGGCTGGAGAATAAAGGGGTTCCTGCCAAGGTGTTCAATGTTGGCAGATATGACAAGAATGATTTAATAACCGAGGTTTTCCGCGCCAGGGGCGTCATTATTGGTTGTTCTACCATTAACAAAGGAATATTAAATTCAACCGCTGCGATGCTGGAAATGATAAAAGGACTGCAGTTCAGGAATAAAGTAGGCGCTGCTTACGGTTCCTACGGCTGGAGCGGCGAGTCGGTAAAAATTATAGAAGACAGGCTTAAGGAATCCGGTATAGACGTGGTGCTGGAAGGTATAAAAATGAAATATGACCCGGAACCCGAAGACCTAAAAAAATGTGAGGCTTTCGGAAAGGCATTCGCGGAAAAAATGTAACCAGGAAAATTTATTGTCACAGTATGTTAATGTTGTGCGGCAATATCGTGCGTCATTATTGGAAATTTATCTGTAAAATCATTATGACAGATACAGCATCTTTTTGATATAATTAATTATTATACTTGCGGGGTAATATAATTCACATGAGTTGGGGACATATCATATCCCAAAGTGAGGCTTTCATATAGAGGTGTGCCCCCTGACATACGTTGGGGACATACCTCACCCCAAAGTTAAGCTCTCAATAGAGGTGTGTCCCCTGACCTTTAAAGGAGGTGTTAATTGTGACGGATACCAAGGTCCAGCCTGCTGTGGACGACAAGGAGTATCTTACCGAGAAAATCACGGTTTCCAATATTCCCGATATAGGTGATAAAACCGGGGAGACATTTCTGAACAACCTGGAAAACGCCATTGTGAAATGTAAAGAATTTATCGCCGGGGGATACCGGCTGACTGATTTTTGGTCCGACCCGGACATCGGGGTGGAATTTGTA
>CBEULQ010000920.1:0-1561 GCA_965543975.1 uncultured Desulfocucumis sp.
TCCTTTAATGCCTGATAAATGTGCCGCATGGGCTCACCCAGATTTTCCCGGCGGTGGGTGGTAACCAGCAGCACTCTGGAATTTCGGTAGTCAATGGCGTTCAATTCCGTCTGGGTAAACAAGTAATCCTCGGAAACGGTGCTCAGCAGGGCGTCTATCACCGTATTGCCGGTGACAAAAATGCTTTCCCCGTGAATCCCCTCCAGTAAAAGGTTTTTCCTGGCCCTGACGGTTGGGGCGAAATGAAGGTCCGCCAGCGCTCCTGTGAGGCGGCGATTCAGTTCCTCGGGAAAGGGGGAATATTTGTTGCCGGTACGCAGGCCGGCTTCCACGTGGCCCACCGGGATCTGAAGATAATATGAGGCCAGTGAGGCTACGAAGGTGGTGGTGGTGTCCCCGTGCACCAGAACCAGATCCGGTTTTTCTTCCTTCAGCACCTTTTCCAGGCCGGACAGCGCCCGGCCGGTGATATCGAAAAGCGACTGCCCGGGCTGCATTATACCCAGGTCGTGTTCCGGCTCGATTTCAAACAATCTCAGCACCTGGTCCAGCATCTCCCTGTGCTGGGCGGTGACCGCCACCCGGCAATCGATCTGCCCGGGATAGCTCTTAAGTTCCTTCACCAGAGGGGCCATTTTTATAGCCTCCGGCCTGGTGCCGAATATGGTGAGTATTTTCATCACAACGATCTCCCTGAATAACTGTAAACGCGAGTAACCGTTAACAGTATATGACATGTCCGATTAAAGAATACTTTAAAACTATTTGCTTAAACCGCCCCCATAACCGCGGCGTTGTCAAAGGCCAAAATCTTGCATCTAGGGACGGCTCTTTGACTCATTACTGTTTATTAAACCGGCCCCGGGGACCTCCTACATTGTCGAAGGCGGAATTGAAGTTCCGGTAGAGGGTCTTGTAGTTGGGAATCCTGTGCCATTTTTTAACAAAGCCCTCAGGAAGATCCTCCCTGAGCATCACAGTATCCCACCCACCCTGTACAGGGTATGCGTAATAGGGCATTTCTTTAGGAATCCCGCGGATAAATATCACCTGCGGTATGACCCATTCCAGCCTGGCCAGGTATACCCTGTGCATGCCGTCGCAGATTATGTTGTGCACCGTGCCGTCACGCTCTACCGATTCCTCAATCACCGGAGGCATTACGTCGATGGGCTCCGGATAATCCTCCAGGTACACGCTGGCGTAACCGTTCAGGTTGAAAAGATCCACTCCGTGCCTCTGCAGTTCCCAGCGCAGGCTGCGCACCTTTTGCAGTTCGCCTGTAAGCACATAGGACTGGGGAGGGGAAAGTTCCTCCGTGTGTATGTTCTCCAGGGATATAAAAGTGTTCTTGTATATGTACTTCTCCGAATCGGTAAGCATGGTGACGTTTTGAAGTCTTTTTATCAACTCTTCCACGCTGTGTATTTCAACCCTGACAATATTCATTCCGCTGCCCGCCTTTCTTAAAGTTTTTGGGGAAGCAAGGGGACGGGGGAAGCAAGGGGACGGTTCTTCTGCTTCCTCTGGAGGAAGCAGAAGAACCGTCCCCTTGCTTCCC
>CBEULQ010000921.1:0-1544 GCA_965543975.1 uncultured Desulfocucumis sp.
GTGGTGCACGGAGCTTTTAGCAACTATATGATTGAATCCTGCGGGCTTAAACCGTTGAACAAGGGGGGGCATTAAAATGAAAATAAAAAAATCCAAGCTGTTGGTTTTAATAGCCCTGGCGGCCCTGGCGGTTTTGGCCATACCAGGAATCAGCGAAGCGGCCGGAGAAATGCTCAGCGGAAAAGATATGGCAAAAGAATTTGTCTCCCTGAATTTGTTTAGCATCTTATTCCTGTTCATCCTTGGTTTTCTTGGCGGCCTGTTGAGCGGCTTCATCGGCTCCGGCGGAGCCTTTGTACTGACACCCGGCATGATGAGCCTGGGAGTCCCGGCGGCGGTGGCCGTGGCCACCAACATGTGCCACAAGTTCCCCAAAGCCATGGTGGGCGCTTATAAACGCTGGAAATACGGCCAGGTGGATATTAAACTGGGATTGATTAACGGCGTAAGCGCGGTGGTGGGCGTTCAAATAGGAATCAAAATTCAGAAGTGGATTTATGCCCTGTGGGGTCCGGCCGGTTCAAATTTATATGTTAGCTTTGTTTTTGTAACAGTTTTAACTGTCCTGGGGCTGTATGTGTTCTCCGATGCCAGAAAATCCATGAATTCCCGCTCGGAAAGCAGCTCTTCCAGCCTGGCGGAAAGAATTAAAAAGCTCAATATACCCCCAATGATTTACTTTAAAACTGCCAACACCAGAATTTCCCTCTGGGTTACCGTTCCGGTGGGTCTCGGCACCGGCCTGCTGGCGGCAACCATAGCGGTGGGCGGCTTTATCGGGGTTCCCGGCATGATTTACGTCATGGGAGTGCCGGCCATTATAGCCAGCGCCACGGAACTGGTGATTGCCTTTACCATGGGTCTGACCGGGTCTCTTACCTGGGCTCTGGGCGGTTTCGTGGACATCAGAATGGTGGTTCTCATTATGGCCGGCTCACTGATCGGCGTTCAGGTCGGCGCACTGGGAACAACATACGTTAAGGAATATATGATTAAATTCGTTATGTCCTCGGTAATGCTGGTTGTGGCTGTCAGCAGGGGGTTTGCCATACCCACCTACCTGCATGACCTGGGGACCCTGCAATTGACCGAAAGCACCATACACCTGCTTAAAAACATCAGTTTCGTAAGTATGTGCATTGCCTTGCTTACCGGCGGCATTATCATCATCGGCAGCATGTGGAAAAGGAAAAAGGAAATTCAGTCCGAAGAAACTCAGCAAGCTATGCAGCACAGCTAATTCATACAGTTTGACAGGCGGCATCAGGAATCTTGTCAATAAACTAATTTGAATGTAAAGGGGATGCCGTATGATTTCCTGGAAGAAAATCCATAACTGGATGGTTAAGGCGCTGGAAGAACCTTTATTAAAGGCTGAATTACACCGGGCGGATATGCTCCGTGGGGATGCAACGGCGTCCGGCCCCGTAGAAATACGGCTGATAGAACGGGATAAAAAACAAATCTCAAACAGGCGCGACAAGGCCGTCAAAAGCGATAAAGTACACGATAGCCAATTAAAACTGACTGCTAAATAACAGTTT
>CBEULQ010000922.1:0-1544 GCA_965543975.1 uncultured Desulfocucumis sp.
GGGTATATAATAAATAAAGAATTAAAGGTTAAGGAAAAGTGTGTGTAAAAATGGAAAAATACATAAATTCCAAAAAAGGTAAAGAAAAACAAGTAATTATTGCTATTATGTCTTTCATTTTTATTGCAATAATATTCGCAGCAACTGCTTCTAAAGCCGGAAAAAATATGGAAACATCCGGAGATGGAGAGTTGCCGACATCTGACAAAGTTGAAGCATCAAAATATTTTCCCCTGGCGGTTGGCAATGAATGGACATATGAGGGAACGGTGGCCTATACACTTGCAAATAGTAATAAGGTTATTGAAAAAAAAGTAAAACTAACCATGTCCGTTAAGGATGTTGTTAAAAATGGAGATATTTATCTTTATATTATGAGCGGTCATCCTTCAAATGCTGCAGCGGTGGGTGGGGAACATAAAGAAGATTTAATAACAGTTTCCCCTGAAAAATATGGTTATCTATTGGTTGCAAATAAAATATACCGTATTGATAAGTATGATCTCGATAAAGCAATACAATGCCTGAAGGGTGATGGCTATTTATCTGATATAACTCTAGGTTTAACCTATGAATTCCCATTATTCAAAGGTCTAAGAATCGGGGATATATCTTATATTACCAGGCCTGATTTGAGGTATTTTTGGTATGTTAATGAGAAATATAACCTGAGTATCCCTGAGGCGGGCACTATGAGAACGGTGTCGGAATATCAGATTGTTTACAGAACCGGTCCCGATCATCAAGAAATTGTTTTCAGGCCTTATTTAGGAATTCAGTCGTATAAATATAGCCATCATGGAACCATAGCAGAAGTAAATGTTACGCTAACTGATTACAAAATAAACACTAATAAATGAACTTAATAGAAAAATCCTGGCATTACCTTTAATAATCAAAATCCTAATAAATTTAAAGGGTAATCTAAAAATTGTTTTAAATGTTGTACAAAAGGGGCTGTTCCGGAACAATGTTCCAGGACAGCTCCTTTTGCACCGGTTTGTTACGTTGTATGCGTAGGCTAATATTTTATTCTTCCTCTGGTTTGTCTTTTTCCCTGCATGCTTTGATCTTTTCCACCATGCCCGGGACCATGTCCACCAGCTTAGCCAGGTTGGAGGACTCCTTTATTTTCATTACCTGAACCTGTTCACCCTTGATCACTATAACCGCCGACGCCATCACGCGGCCGCCGCCGCCGCTGCCACCGCCACCGCCACCGCCATGGCTTTTGTCTTCCCCGGAGCCGCCGCCCACTCCAAAGCCGAAGGTTACGTCCACCACCGGTATGAGGGTGGTGTCACCAATGGTGATGGCATCGCCGAATACCGTTTTTGTGGTAAGCATTTTTTCCAGGTTTTCCAATAGAGCGTTGGTGCTGTCAGCAATGTTGAACTGAGACATTTTTTTTAACCTCCTTTTTTCTGCGTAGCGCTGCCAGCCAAATTCGGCGAACCGGCCGGGCCAGCATAAATTTTATTATTATTAACAGCAGCTTTCCCATGGGAATTTTCCCCCGGAGGGAAAGGTTGCCTTCAAATACC
>CBEULQ010000923.1:0-1542 GCA_965543975.1 uncultured Desulfocucumis sp.
TTGCAGCTGCCAGGGAAGTAGCCGAGCAGATTAAACCCGGGCAACTGATCATTCTGGAAAGTACAACCTTTCCGGGAACCACCCAGGAAGTAATCCTGCCGTTATTAGAGTCAACCGGCCTTACTGTAGGGGAGGATTTCTTTTTGGCGTTTTCTCCGGAGAGGGTAGATCCTGGCAACAGGTGTTACACCACCAGGGACATATCAAAAGTAGTGGGGGGTGTCACCCCCCTGTGCCTGGATGCGGCCTGTACTTTCTACGGCCAGAGTCTGAAAAAGGTTGTACCGGTATCTTCTCCCGCCGCTGCGGAAATGACCAAAATCTTTGAAAACACCTATAGGGCTGTCAACATAGCCATGGTTAACGAATTTATGATCCTCTGCGACCGGATGGGTCTGGATGTTTGGGAAGTGGTAGATGCTGCGGCCACCAAGCCATTCGGAATTCAAACTTTTTACCCCGGTCCGGGAGTGGGGGGGCATTGCATACCAGTTGACCCGGTTTACCTTGCTTGGAAAGCCAAGGATTTTGATTTTCGCACCCGCTTTATAGATCTGGCCGATGAAATAAACACGCAAGTCTCTGAGTATGTTGTTCAAAAATTGATTAACTTACTGAACAAACACATGAAATGTCTGAATGGATCCAGGATTTTAGTGCTTGGCGTCGCTTACAAAAAGGACATTGACGATACCAGGGAGTCCCCGGCTTTGAAGATTATAGATATTCTTCGTAAAAACAAGGCTAATGTGGTATATTACGACCCTTATGTGAAAGAATTGCGGCTTTCCTGTAAAGATGAAAAATGCTTGCAGAAAGTGAATCTTACAGAAAAAGAAATATCCAGGGCGGATTGTGTTTTAATTCTAACCGACCATACCTGCATTGATTATCAGTGGGTGGTCGATCATGCCAGGCTTATACTTGATGCGCGAAATGCAACAAAAGTAGTGAAAAGGGGGATGAAGAAAATAACGAAAATATAATATTTAATATTAAGGTTGGTGATAATATTAAAATTTCGCTCATTTTTTTGGTGGTTATTGGCATTGCAGCAGGCTTTTTAACAAACGAGTATTCTATGGCGGTACCACTGGTTTTCGTCTTTAGCGCAACAGTTTTGTATCTTGCCGGAGTGCATGCAATCCCGGTAGAAGACAGAAGGTTTCTTTTTATACTGGCGCTGGTTGCGCTGCTGATCAGGTTGTTAATTATTGTAACCACATACAGCTTTGACACCACATTTATCAACTATGTCAGAACCTCGGATGCGCTTTACTATGAGTTAATTGGAAAAATAATTTCGGACACCTGGCATGAAGGCAGTTCCATATCGATATATAAATATAATTTCGGTTATCAATACTGGAACGGCATAGTTTATTATATTGCCGGGTTCAAGCCGGCTCTGGTCTGCGTATTGAACAGCATTGTCTCTGTTTGTATAGCATTTAATCTGTATTTCATTACTCTTAAACTTAGCGGGTCACCAGCGGCCAGAATCAGCTTTGTTTTAGCTGCGTATTTTCCTTCTGCTATCCT
>CBEULQ010000924.1:0-1540 GCA_965543975.1 uncultured Desulfocucumis sp.
AAAAATACTTTGGCTCAGGTGAACTGGCCGCTGTCCTGGCAAGAGAGTATAGAAAAAAAACGCCGTTAGATTGCACAAATCCAACGGCGCAACTTCCTTAAGCTATAAAATTAATTTACATGCATTTTTCTAAAAAATAACGGTGAACCCTCAAATCATCCGTCAGTTCCGGGTGGAAAGCAGCTGCCAGGAACCTCCCCTGGCGGGCGAAAATTATCTTTTCCTCAAACTTAGCCAGGACATCCACGCCACTTCCAACGTCAATGATATAAGGCGCCCGGATAAAAACTGCCCGGAAAGGCTGTGAACCCACAGCAGGAATATCAATGTCCACCTCGAAACTATCCACCTGCCGTCCGGAGGCATTGCGCTCCACGGAAATATCCATCAATCCCAGTCGCGGCTGGGATGAACCGGCAATTTCTTTGGCCATCATAATCATCCCGGCGCAGGTCCCCAATACCGGCATGCCATTCAAAGCCTTTTCCCTGACGGGTTCAAAAAGACCAAAATCATTTATTAATTTTCCCATGGTAGTGCTTTCCCCGCCGGGTATCACCAACCCGTCCAGTTTATCAAGCTGTCCAGGGAGTCTTACCTGAACCGTATCCACTCCCAGGGAACGCATCATCTTTTCATGTTCTATAAAAGCCCCCTGCAGGGCCAGTACCCCTATCAGCATGTTTTACCAGCCCCTGTCCTGCATCCTTTGTTCGGGCTGAATGGAAGCAATCTCTATTCCGGGCATTGCCTCGCCCAGATCCTTGGATACTTCCGCCAAAATCTGCGGGTCGTTGTAGTGGGTGGTGGCGGCCACTACGGCTTTGGCCCTGGCTGCCGGATTGTTGGATTTGAAGATACCCGATCCCACGAATATCCCGTCGCAGCCCAGTTGCATCATCAGCGCAGCGTCAGCCGGTGTGGCAATGCCGCCGGCGGCAAAGTTCACAACCGGCAGGCGTCCCAGTTCTTTTACTTGAAGCACCAGCTCGTAGGGAGCGCCCATTTCCTTGGCTGCCGCCATCAGCTCTTCCCTGGGCATATTTTTAATACGCCTTATTTCACCCATTACCATACGCATGTGGCGGACAGCTTCCACCACATTACCGGTGCCGGGCTCGCCTTTGGTGCGGATCATGGCCGCACCCTCGCCGATTCTCCTTAATGCCTCACCCAGATTACGGGCGCCGCAGACAAAGGGCACCTTGAAGGCATTTTTATCTATATGGTGATGTTCGTCCACCGGAGTAAGCACTTCACTCTCATCTATGTAATCCACGCCGAGATGCTCTAATATCTGCGCCTCCACGAAATGACCGATACGTACCTTGGCCATCACCGGAATGGTAACGGCTTCCATAATCTTTTGTATTATAGTGGGGTCTGCCATTCTGGCCACACCGCCGGCCGCCCTGATGTCCGCCGGAACGCGCTCCAGGGCCATAACCGCGCATGCTCCCGCCTCTTCCGCTATCTTGGCCTGCTCCGGAATGGTAACGGCTTCCATAATCTTTTGTATTATAGTGGGGTCTGCCATTCT
>CBEULQ010000925.1:0-1539 GCA_965543975.1 uncultured Desulfocucumis sp.
CATGCGTGATATAAATTTAGGGCTTACCCATGAAGGAAAAAAACCCTTTGGATTTCACTGCGGAAGAAGAAACGCTCCGTCAGACCCCTACGAACCGGCATCAAGGGGAGAATTCTGGGGAGGCATGGATAATATTAAAAACAGCTCCGGCGCCATGGGCTGGGATATTACCACCTTAAATCCCGAATCCGAGGAAAGGGTGACCCTCTATCTGGCAGCTTCTCACGACGCCTTTTCACTGACATCCGCTTTGTCCGGCATAACTGCCGCGGATTACTCTAAACATTATGACGAAACAAAACTCTATTGGACCGGCTGGCTGGCCTCTTCCACCTACGCCCCGGGTTCCGAAATGCAGCCCTACTCGCTATATAACAGGTCATTGCTGGCCATAAAACTGATGTCGGACGGAAAAAACGGCGGTTCGCTAGCTGCACCGGAATTCGATTCCCATTATATTGCATCCGGCGGTTACGGCTACTGCTGGCCCCGGGACGGTATGTTCGTGGCCGCAGCCCTTGACGAGGCGGGATATCACCATGAGGCTGCCCGGTTCTACCGCTTTGCCTCCCGGGTGCAAAATCCCGACGGCAGCTGGCAACAGAGATATTTCCTTAACGGCGACTGGGCGCCCACCTGGGGCCGTCAGATAGATCAGGCGGGAGCCATACTCTGGGGATACCATCACCATTACCTGCATACCGGTGACAGGAGCTTTCTGGATGAAATATGGCCTTCCCTTGCGGCCGGGGCGAATTACCTATCAGGAAGCCTGTCTCCTGATAACGGACTCCCTTTGCCCGGCATGGATTTGTGGGAGGATGAATTCAGCCAGAATGCATACGCTGCTGCGGCTGTTTGGGGCGGCCTGAGCGGGGCTGCCGCCCTGGCCGAGGTAAGAAATGAAGCGGAGCTGGCCGATAAATGGGAGGACGCAGCAAAAAAAGTAAGAGAGGGTATCTTAAAACACCAGTGGTCTGAAGAACTGGGCACCTTCACCAGATCAATCAACAGAAAGGTCTGCCTGGAGGAATATCAAAATGCCAGGGAGCAAGGACTGCAGGCCAGAGAAATAGAAATACCGGGGATACCCTATCTTTGCTACCTTCTTCCCAGGGACGTCAGAATTGACAGCGCACTTCTGGGTCTGTGCTATCCCTTCGCCGTCCTCCCGCCCAACGACCCGCGCATGTCGGCCACCGTCGAAGAAATCAAGCGCCAGTTGGAAAATCATCAGGTAGGAGGCATTCACCGGTATCAGTGGGATGGGTACGCCGGTGGAAACCCCTGGGTTTTATGCAGTCTCTGGCTTTCAATATATATGTCACTCAAGGGGGAAAGGAAAGAAGCCGAAGAATTAATCAAGTGGGCGGAAAAAAACTCCTCTCAAACCAAGCTTCTGCCTGAGCAGGTAAATAAAAACACCGGTGGGCCTGCCTGGGTGCTTCCCCTGAATTGGTCCCACGCTATGTATGTTCTGGCCTGCCTGGCTGTTCAAGGCAAGCTCAAAGGGACAGATTTTAATCCTTAATAAAGCAA
>CBEULQ010000926.1:0-1537 GCA_965543975.1 uncultured Desulfocucumis sp.
TCCACGTAAAGTATTTTATTGGTGGAAGGCAGCCGGAACATTACCTGCTGCTTGCGGGTCCATATGGGATCCCAGTCCACCGACGAAATACATATAATATTTTCCCCGGCCAGTTTCCTTACCAAGTTTTAAACCTCCATCAGCCTGCGGTAGAGATTTTCTGTTTTCCTGGCCATCACCCCGGCGGTAAACTTCTCTCCCACCACTGTCCTGGCAGATTCGGCCATTTCCAGGGCTTCGTTGGGGTGGTCCAGCATCCAGTTGATCCCCCTGGCCAGGGCGGCGCCATCCCCGGGCGGAACCAACAGCCCTGTGCTGCCGTGCTCCACCACCTCCGGCAGGCCGCCCACGGATGTAGCCACCACCGGAACACCGGCCACCATGGCCTCCAGGGCCGTCAGGCCAAAACCCTCCCAAAGGGAGGGAATCACCAGTATATTTAAATCGGGAAGAACCTCGGCCACATTATCCACAAAACCCGTAAACAGCACTGAGCCGGAAATTCCCAGCTCCCCCGCCTGTTCCTCCAGCCTGTCCTTCTCCGGCCCGCAGCCCACCACCACAAAGCGGATTTCAGGCCTGTTTTTCAGAATCTCCGCCGCCGCTTGCAGATACAAACGGTGTCCCTTAACCGGGTGCAGGCGGCCGATTATTGCCACCAAAGGAACATCCGGTTCAATCCCCATTTTTAAGCGCCATGAACCCGGAGGGCGCTTCGAAATAAAATCATCCGGGTTAAGCCCGTTATATATTACCGTTATTTTCTTCTCCGGTATGCCTTGCTGCAAAAGCGCCTTCTGCAAGCCTCCGGATACGGCGATAAAATGCGTGGTCAGTCCCCGGGAGGCACGCTCAATAAACATGTTGGCCAGACGGCTGAACATGTCCGGGTAATCCTGGGCCAGAAGGCTGTGTACCGTGGTAACCACGGTATCCCTGCCCGCCAGCTTTGCGGCCACCCTTCCCACCAGATTGGCCCGTACCCCATGGGTGTGCACTATATCAATCTCTTCTTTTTTTATAACATCCCGCAATTTGGTTATTATGCTAAAATCCATCTTATGACGCATGGGAATAGCCAGGGCATTAATACCCACCTCCCTGGCCACCTTTACAAACGGATCTGCAAAAAGGCAACATACGGTTATAGCCACCCTCTGCGGGTCCATGGCTGTGGCCAGATTGAGTATATGACGTTCAGCCCCACCGAATTCGCCACCGCCAATTACGTGGAGAACCCGTATTTGCTTCACCGGTAGTGCCTCCTTGGGCATTGCTCTAACCATTTTATCAATTCTACCGGCATTCGACAAGGAGTTTTTGGGACAAGGAAATGTGTGAGGATGAGAGGGGCTGGTGTACTAAAATTTTCATCAAAGCAATGCAGGAATTCCGGCGAGAAGCAGCAGGAATCTTTTTAGCCTTGAAGAAGGGTTAACTTTATGAAAAAATTAATACGAATTATAATAAACGTATTGCCATTTATTTATATGTATTTAATATGGTATTTATCATCAATGCCAAGTGATGCTCTCAT
>CBEULQ010000927.1:0-1536 GCA_965543975.1 uncultured Desulfocucumis sp.
CACAGGCTCCTTGAACATATTTTGAATGGCAATAATATCATGAAGTATAGCTTCAACAAACACTTAGGAATATGTGTGGACAGGAGAATCGCCCGGCCAGGATCATGGGAGATATAGGTCCGGAAAAATTTTAACGGTATGATTTTAGAAAGAGGAATTTCATGGGAAAGGTAAAATTTGGTATTGTCGGCTGCGGCCATATAGCAAGGGCACATGCTGAGGAAATTATAGCCCTGCCGCGGGCGGAACTGGCAGCAGCCTGTGATATCGATCCGCAAGCTTTGCAGACTTTTGCCGGCCGCTACGGAGTAAAGTGCTACCGGGATTACATGAAAATGTTAGAAAGAAAGGAACTTGATGTCGTAATCATCTGTACTCCCAGTGGACTTCACGCTGAAATGGGCGTGGCGGCGGCAAGGGCGGGAAAACATGTATTAGTTGAAAAACCTTTAGCTTTAACCCTGGAAGACGCAGACCGGCTGATTGAAACCTGTGAAAAAGAGGGAGTTCTTCTTTCGGTGGTTTTACAGAACCGATATAAACCATCTTTTCAAATGCTCAAATCGGCTGCTGAAAAGGGGCGATTCGGGAAACTGAGCCACGCTGTCCTGGCGGTACGGTGGAACCGCAATGATGATTATTTTAACAAAAGTCCCTGGCGTGGTAAAAAGGCTGAGGATGGAGGTGTAATGATGAACCAGGCCATCCACGGCATTGATCTCTTACAGTGGATAATGGGAAAGGTTGACTCGGTATTTGCCTATACGGCCACCCGTTATCGACCGATTGAAGCCGAAGATGTTGGGGTGGCCGCCTTAAAGTTCAAAAACGGCGCCCTGGGAGTGATAGAGGCCGCATCCACCGTCTACCCAAGTAACCTGGAGGAGTCCATAGCTGTATTTGGCGAAAAGGGAACAGTTGTAATTGGGGGGATAAAGGGTGGTATCATTAAGACCTGGCATTTTAGTGATGATAACAAGGAGGATCAACTCATCCACAGCTGGAACGGGATGGACCACAATAAAAGCCAGGGCCACAGGCCAGTGCTAATAGACATGTTGGAAGCTATAGAAAAAGGCTGCCGTCCTATTATTGATGGAGGTGAAGGAAGAAAGTCGCTGGAAATCGTCCTTGGGATTTATCGCTCTCGGGAGCTGGGATTGCCTGTATCTCTGACGCTTTATTGAAAAGTTCTTTTTAATTTTTGTTAGGAGGGGGCTAATTGCACATTGCCCTTTTTGATTTAAAAGCCCAGTATAGGCAGTTGCAAAAAGAGATAAACGAAGCCGTGCAAGAGGTGCTGAAATCCGGGGAATATATTCTGGGACCGCGGGTTCAAAGGCTGGAAGAAAAGGTGGCTCAATTCTGCGGAGTAAAATTCGGCATCGGTGTCGCCAGCGGCACGGATGCACTGTATCTTTCCCTTCTGTCCTGCAGCATAGGGAGAGGCGATGAAGTTGTTACAACCCCTTACACCTTCTTTGCTACTGCGGGGGCGATTTCCCGTTCCGGTGCCACACCGGTTTTTGCAGTTAT
>CBEULQ010000928.1:0-1535 GCA_965543975.1 uncultured Desulfocucumis sp.
CCCCGGCTGCTTAAATATTTTTCTCCCCCAACGGAGGAATTAACTCCCTCACCCTCTGCACTTTTCTACAGCACCGTCTTTATTTTCATTAATTGCCCCGGGAAGCGGGGTGTCAGCCCTCTTTGTACCGGCCCAAGCGATGTCATATCCATACATAAGGTTTTTCACACTAAAACCTTGCGCTCCCAGGACACCGCAGAGAAGCCCTGCCGTATGGCCGGTATAACAGTACATAACAATCTCGTTTTTACCGCCCCTGCTCATATGGTCATGCAGCAGATTTTCTAGTTTTTTAATTGATTGCGGTTCAGCCATGTTTTCAGCTGGTGCTATCCATATAGCCCCTGGGATATGTCCGGAATCATAGTCACTTTCCTTTCTGACATCAACAACCAGCGGATCATTGGCTATCTGATCGCCACCGTTGTGATTCTGTCGGTAGTCAGCCAGATCGTTGTCTTTGTCGTCATCAAGAATATTTTTAAGGTCTTCCGCTTTGATCAAATTATTTGCAATTCCCAGGTTGGTGCTGGGAGCCCCATTTTGGCCTTTCAGATAATGATCTCCATTTTCCTGGCAGATGATAACTGTATTGCCTTGTTCATCCCAATCCACTGTCGCACCCAGTTCCTCGGTCACAAAACGAATCGGTACAAAAACCCGTCCGTTTTCAAGAAAAGGCTCAGGGTTTATCATTATCTTTTTGCCATTGACGATTAAATGCACTGTTTGAGTTGACGCCTCCGCACTGACAGAGATAAAGAGTAACATCCCCAACATAGCCAGTACGATTTTGAACATTTTTCAATAATCTCCTCATTATTTAAAATTGATTAAAAATATAAGATTTTATATTCTCATGTACCAGGAAAAACCCATGTGGAAGCTGGATATTTACTATTAAAAGATTTTTCTTCAGTAACTATATCATTCTTATAAACAGTTATCTTCTGATCATTTTCAATAATTTCTCCTAATATTTTATCCTTCTTAGCACACAGTACATATACAACCGGCTGGGAACCAGTTACGGCTGGTTCATCTTTAACAATTAATAAATCTTTATACTTGTATAGTATAGGAGGTTGCTCAGATTCCGATGAATAAACATAATTTTTGCGAAACTGTCTGATTTTCCCATTAAATATTTCAAGATCTTTAACGGTGCCATCGTCTAATTTTAGCTGTTTGATTCGGCCATTTTGCTCTGCTATAATTATATTTCCGTCATATTCGACCATTGATACCCCTGCACCGGATTCGGTAACTTGAATATCTCTTGAAACAACGCTCCAATCGATGTTGTTTGTTTCGCTATAGTTGCCTCTCACAATTGCACAACTGTGCTTAGAGGATTTATTATCATCAGGGATATAAAACAATTCCAAATAAAATACAGTCCCAGCACTTTTTGTTTGAAAACCTATAGCCCTTGTAATTGTGTAGTTCTTGTCAAATGGCGGCTTTAATTGTATAGTTTTTTTAACTCCGTTTTTTTCCGTTTCCAAAACACAATCTTCATTGGAAAACATTAT
>CBEULQ010000929.1:0-1532 GCA_965543975.1 uncultured Desulfocucumis sp.
CCTTTGCGGTATTTAAATTTGAATTAATAATACCCTGCGTGCCTCTTTCGGCTCTCTTCACCTTACCGTACAAAGCAAAGGTTATGGCATCCAGGACGGTGGATTTACCGCTTCCGGTAGGGCCGAATATACCGAACAGGCCTGCTTCTCCCAAAACATCAAAATCAATTTTTTGAACATCACGGAAACTTTGCAGCCCTTCTATTTCAAGAAGCTTCGGTCTCATCCGCAGCGCCTCCGTCCATTAAATTATCCCATTCATCGTTATCGTCATTCAAAACCTCGATGAATGCTCCCATCAGTTCCTGTGATATTTCCAGTCCCATCCTGTATTTGAAATAGTCCTTGAACAACTGGTCAATTTTCTTTCCTTCCCTGCTCTGAGGACTGAGAACTTCAGCTGCTTCGCCTTTTAGTCTAGGCCGGATGTTTATGATGCCCGGATGCAATGTCCTGAGGCGTTTCTGTTCTTCCACGGTAAAGACCCTGTCAGTCGAAATCTCAAGGTCAATCCAGGCATTCTGATCCCTGCCTTCTTCACACCACCGGAGGGCTTGTCCGATTCCCTCTTCCGCCACCCATCTCCTGAGGGGTTTGCCGCAGTTAAGATATACAGTATTTATTTCCGCCTTTTTCCCCGGAAGGGCATCAATAATATATACCGCCTTGCTGTAATCAGCCTCTGAAAAACTGTACGCCAACGGCGAGCCGGAATAATATGCAGGGCAGGGCGCACCCTTTATCTCCTGTGGCCGGTGCAAATGACCCAGGGCAACAAAATGAGCCTTTGCAGGCAATACCCCGGGATCAACCGTCAGAGCTCCGCCAATCTGCAGGGTTCTTTCGGACTCCGACTCCTTTCCTCCCCTGAGGAAAAGATGCCCCACCGCCAGGTTTACCGTATCGTCCCTGAATTTCTGACCGAGAGATGAAAAAATACTGCCTATTTTTTCTGAATAAGCTTTTTGGAGGATGCCTTCATCAGCCTGTTGAGAAAGCACCTCTTCCAGACTGGACTCGGATGGGTACGGAAGGGTAATGATTACGGCATGATAATCATGGCCGGGAACACAAAGCTCCAGCCAGCCAGGACCGGATGAGGTTATCTTTATGCTACCTTCGCTGATTTTATATAACCCCGCATCACTACCGGGATAGCCAAGAAGTATGATGCCGTTTTTATATGCCAGCGGGCTGGCCGCGCAAAGCCGTTCCGGATTGTCATGATTTCCCGCAATCACAACAACCGCCCTCTTTCCCCTGCCATTCAACCTGTCAACGGCCTCATAAAAAAGTTCCTCTGCCGCGGCAGAGGGGTTATATGTATCGTAAATATCACCGGCTACCAGAACCAGATCAATGTTTTGCTCTTCCAACATTTTACACAGACAGTGGATGAACTCCCTTTGCTCTTCAATGCGGTTGATCTGCTCCAAAGTCTTGCCCAGGTGCCAGTCGGACGTGTGCAGTATGCGCATGGAGCACCTCCTTTATTAAAACTCCAGCACTTCCCCATTCCAGAAAAGATAAAT
>CBEULQ010000930.1:0-1531 GCA_965543975.1 uncultured Desulfocucumis sp.
GAATTTTATTTACATATATTGTTTAATTAGCCCGGCAAGATGCTCTATTCCTCTCTCCATATCGGATATTGAAGCATAGGAATAGGAAAGCCGGATATTTTTACTTTCCTGTTGATCGTACACATTCCCCGGATTTAAGAGGATGCCCTCCTGTAAAGCCTTTACAAAGAGTCTCCGGATTGAAATATTGGGAAGTATATTTAGCCATATATAAAAACCTCCCTTTGGCGCCGTCCAGGTGGCGATGTCCGAAAAATGCTTATTCAGGGCAAAAATAGCCACCTCCCTGCGAAGCTTTAACGCCTCTCTAATTCTTTCAAGGTGCTGCTCATATAACCCGCTGGAGAGACATTCTGCCGCCGCCCATTGGGATAATGAGCTGGAGCCGTAATCTACCTGCATTTTTATATCGGCTAGTCGTTCAATTACTGCCTCAGGCCCAATCACCCAACCGATCCTGAGGCCCGGGCTTAAACTTTTGGACAGGCTGCCCAGGTACAGCACCAGCCCGTTTTTATCCAGTGCCTTTAAAGGTGCGGGTGGCGGTGAATCCATCCACAATTCCCGGTAGACATCATCTTCAATGACCGGCAATTGCTCTTTTTCGCACACCCGGATAAGTTCTTTCCGTCTTTCTTCGGACATCAAGGTGCCGGTGGGATTATGGAAGGAGGGAATGGTATAAAGAAGGGCCGCGTTTTGCCGCTTCTTCTGTTCCGTTATTGTTTTTGTCCTGATACCATCATAATCCAAAGGGATTCCGAACAGTCTCATCCCCGCCGACTGAAATACGTGGAGGGAGTACAAATAAGAGGGTTTCTCCAGAAAAATGGTAGACCCGCGCTGCAACAAACCAACGGATATCAACTGCAGGGCTTGCAAAGCCCCGGAAACAATTAAAATTGAAGATGGTGATACGTCGATACCGAACCGGCTGACATACCGGCTTATTTGTTCCCGCAGGTAAAACAGTCCTTTTGGTTCTTCATACCCCAGGGACTCTATACGGTCGGTTAAACCATTAAATATATCCTTCATCATCCCGGCTGGAAATAATTCAGGGGAGAGCTCCCCTGTCCCCAACCGGACAATATGAGGGTAGAACTCCGCACGATTAATCTCCTGGATAGTGGTCCGATTCGGCTGATGAATTCCTGATTGTACATAGGAATCCCAGTCAGGAGGTGGAGTGGAGGACAATAGAGACCAGGTGTTATTGATTACCCTGGTGCCGCTCCCGCTTTTCCCCTCAATCAACCCTTCCGCCATTAATTCGTCCATGGCCAGCACAACCGTGCTTCTGTTCACCCCCAGGGCTTTCGCCAGAGCACGCTGGGGGGGAATTTTGCTGCCCGGGGTCCATTCCCCGTTTTCTATCTTTTCTTTTATATATTGTTTTATCTGGATGTGCAGAGGTGTGGAAGATGCTTTATTTGGTTTCCAGTCCAGTGAGTTCAAAGTGATTCACCCTTGATTACAACATTTTCCTTTAACTTGGTTGGTTATTTTCCCAGCCAATTGGATGGAGACA
>CBEULQ010000931.1:0-1529 GCA_965543975.1 uncultured Desulfocucumis sp.
GGCATACGCGATAGTAAGCCGTGACTGAGTTCAGACGTGTGCTCTTCCGATCTGTTAACAGCTTTAAGAGCGACAGCCGGCAGCACGGGGCGCAGACTTTTTCCCAGCCTGGTTTTGAGGAAAGCAAAAAATTAAGCAGCTGCATACAGGCTGAAATGGTTCATATGTTGAAGAATACCAAGCGCAAACCCAAGGAGGTAGCCGTCTATTTTACCAACAAGAAAACTGATATGCCCTCAGTGATAGTGGAAATAGGTTTTGTCAGCAACCCCGCAGAAGAAAAGTTGCTGCTTGATCCCGGTTATCAGACCAAAGTTGCTTTCAGCATTTATGCCGGCATAGTAAAATATTTTGCCGGCGAAGGAAACTAAAGCAGGAATTGGCATTAACCAGTTAATGGTTGAAGTGACCTGTTTTAAATGTTTTTACAATAAAGAACTGTTATAAGAGATAATTAATAGAGGGATCATACACATAGGTTCCTGATATTTTCATAGGGAGGTATGTGAATGGTCAAAGCTTGGAATGACACGCAAAGAGGTGTCGAGGTGAAACCGGCGGCTTACGCTAATGAAGTAACGGTTTGTTATAACGGACTGCTGTCCAAATCCGGGGCAGATCAGGTGTACCTGCATTGTGGTTATGGCGATCCAAAGCGCTGGAGTAATATAAGCACGCAAAAAATGGACCGCACACCCAGGGGCTGGGAGAAGACAGTCAGAATGACGGAAAACCAGGCCATGATATGCTTCAAGGATTCGGCCAATAACTGGGACAACAACAGCGGCTTTAACTGGACTATACACTGATTTTACAAAACGCCTGGTTTAACCGGGCGTTTTTCTTCTCTTGGGGAGGGTAATATCTTGTCTATGTTTATTGCCATCAAATTCTTGAGAGGAATTTAAGGAGGTGCCGGACATCATAATTGTTAGTTCTTGCCTGGCCGGTATATTATGCAGGTATGACGGAAAGTACAACACGGTTCCAGAAATTAAAAAAATGGTGGAGGATGGCAGGGCGGTGCCTGTATGCCCGGAATTGCTGGGAGGGGCTGATGTACCCAGGGAACCTAACGAAATCACCGGCGGGGATGGTTTTGCCGTGTTGAACGGCAAGGCAAGGGTGATTACAAAATCAGGTGAAGATAAAACGGAGTTGTTTATTCGGGGTGCTGAAAAAGTTCTGGAGATAGCCAGGGATAATGATGCCAAAATAGCAATTCTCAAGGAGCGAAGCCCCTCCTGCGGAAGTTGCCTGATGTATGACGGAACTTTCAGCGGCAGAAAAATCCCCGGCATGGGGGTGACAGCAGCTTTGCTGAACGAAAACAACATAAAGATATTATCCGAGGAAAATTACTCAACTCTCCTGCAAAACGGGAAAGATCAATAGTAAACCTTCTACAAGTGGTTTAATTTTTGACCCCGAAAACAACATGCTTATGCCCTGTAAGTTTTAAGCCGGCAGTTCAAAAACTTCGTTTGTTTATGCCTGGTTGATTTTTATGACTTGGTTATAAATAAGCT
>CBEULQ010000932.1:0-1527 GCA_965543975.1 uncultured Desulfocucumis sp.
AAAAGTTCTATAATAACCAAAGGCATATATTTTCACAGGATTTCGTTACAGGAACTTATTTTTAATGTGATTGTGATGATTTTTATTATAATTCTTGCGTTAATGCCTACCGGATTTCCAACAAATGATTATCCCGACAGCACCCGGGCAGTGGCACGGGTACTGGAAGTAAACAATGACAACGTATTCAGCACCATTGGTTTTGTATTCCAGGGCGAACAGGTTTGTAAATTGGAGATACTGGACGGCCCATTCAAGGGGCAGCAGACCTATGCCAGCAACAGATTCGTAGGCAGGCTGGAGGTGGATAAGGCTTTTGTAAAAGGGGATAAGGCCCTGGTGGTTATCGATTACACCGGTCAAACAATCAGGCATGCAACTATGATTGACCATTACAGGATTAATCTGGAGGCCCTTTTGTTTGGTATTTTTGCCTTATTCCTTGTAATATTTGCGCGATGGACCGGAGCAAAAGCGCTGTTATCCTTTTTGCTGACCGTTTTAATGATCTGGAAATTACTGATTCCTATGTTGCTTAAGGGATGGAATCCGATAATCATTTCACTGTTTTTTGTAGTTACAACCACTACGGTAATTCTTTTTATGGTGGGAGGGATCAACCGAAAATCTGTCGCCGCCGTCCTTGGTTCCCTTTCGGGAACATTACTTACCACAGTACTGGCGGTGATTGTCGGCAACAGTTTTAAAATTCACGGTGCCGTTCTTCCTCACTCCGAAACCCTGTTGTATGCGGGATACGCGCATCTGAACCTGACTGAAATCATGATTGCCGTGGTGTTTATAGCATCTGCGGGCGCCCTTATGGACCTGGCCATTGATATAGCCGCTGCCGTCAATGAAGTGGTGGAAAAAAATCCGGGCATCTCCACTGCCGAGGCCATACGCTCCGGCTTCAACGTGGGAAGGGCCGTGGTGGGCACCATGACGACCACCCTGTTATTCGCGTATACAGGAGGATATATTGCCCTGCTAATGATTTTCATGGCCCAGGGCACTCCGGTTATCAACATACTTAACTTGAAGTACGTCTCCAAAGAGATAATGCATACCGTCGTAGGGAGTTTCGGACTGGTTGCTGTAGCTCCTTTTACAGCCATTACATCGGGAATTCTTTTAACAAGAAAGTCATAAAGTCAAGCCTGTCGCCCCTGTGTGCCCAAGGACTTCTTACGTTTGCTGGTAAGAAGTCCTTGTTGATTTTGCGGCGACAACATTATCCTCGAGGGCGGGGACAGGCCGGGCGTGGCGTTCTTAGTCATCCAGGAGAATGAAATCACGGACAATGATGAAAACGTTGTTATTAAAGGTTTTTACATGAATTAGTCGAATTTTAAATATACGGCAGAAACATAAAATCATACCAGCCAAAGTGAACGTGTACCCTGGGGAGTCTAGTGTCTTCCTAACACTAAGCTCAATACTCTGTTGAGGTGTAAAATTATGCCTTGGTTTAACAGTTTAAAGATAGCACATAAGCTTGTTATGTATTTTCTGCTCGTATTTATG
>CBEULQ010000933.1:0-1513 GCA_965543975.1 uncultured Desulfocucumis sp.
TTTTTAATTACATGAAATACTTACTTTACTTCTATTACGTCTTTAACCGCCCAGCTCTGGTTCTTAACTTCCAGCAGGTACACGGGGCTCTTGATGGGCTCCCGGTTCGGACCCATGGTGGTGGATCCTGACACACCCTTGAAGTCCGTAATCTTGGCCATTTCGTCCTTGAACTTGCTGGGATCGGAGCTATTAGCCTTGGTCATGGCTTCGGCAAGGAGCAATACGGCGTCATAACCCTGAACCGAGAACAGATCCGGCTCCTTGCCATATTTTTCCTTATATTTTTTCATAAAGTCTTTGGTCAAGTCGGAAGCATATTTTTCATCCGGAGCAAAGCTTACGTATACCATGCTGCCTTCAACGGCAGTGCCGCCGAGATTCCACAGCACGTCGGAGAACAGGCCGTCACCGCCCAGCATCTTCAGATTAAGACCCTGCTTTACCACTTCCTTCATGAAGAGGCCGCCCTCGGTGTAGTAACCGGTGAATATAATCCCGTCCACTTTTGCTTTTGCAATATTGGTTACCTGGGCGCTGAAATTCTGGTCCTTGTCCTGGATGCTCTGCTCGATTGCAATATTGCCGCCGGCTTTGGTGATTCCGTCTTTAAATAGTTTTGACAGGCCCACGCTGTAGTCATTGTTGGTAGAAGTGACCAGGGCTACGTTTTTCCAGCCCATTTTTTCCACTGCGTATTTTGCTACTGCGGGAGCGCCCACAGAGTCTATAAGGGTATCCCGGAATATATAATCGCCGATTTCCACTACTCCCGGGCCGTTAGCTCCGGCCGAGATAAGAACGATCTTGGCAGGCTGGCAGATGTTGGCCGCCAGTTTGGTAATACCTGTGGTGGGGTCACCCACTATGGCCACCACTTTATTGGTGATCATTTTTTGGGTCACGTTTGCAGCTTCGGTTTTGTCGCTGCGGTGATCTTCTTTCACGATTTCAATTTGTTGCCCTAAAACTCCGCCTTTTGCATTAATGTCCTCCACAGCCATTTCCATTCCCTTGAGGGTTGGATCGCCATAGGATGCATGGTCGCCGGTAAGAGCTCCCAAAAAGCCGATTTTAATTTTGTCGCCTGACGGTGCGGCTTCCTTGCCGGCTTCTTCCTTTTTCTCGCCGCCGCCACAGCCGGTTATGGCCACAGCCATCGCCAGCATCAAAGCAATCAGAATGCTGAGCCTTTTAAACATTTGGATAACCTCCCCACAAATCATCAATAAAAATAATTAGTTTTTCAAAATTTTTTATATTTATTGTATAAATTAGGGGACATTCCTTCCCCTAACCCACCCTTTCTTCAGCTTCACCGAGATAGGCGCTGCGCACCTTGGGATCAGCCTGAACCTGGTCGGCAGTACCGCTCAGCACTATCCGGCCGGTTTCCAATACATAGGCCCGGTGGGCAATCTGAAGAGCCATAAAGGCGTTTTGTTCCACCAGAAGAACCGTTGTGCCCTGCTGGTTAATGGTTTTTATAATGGCAAATATTTCCTCTACCAGT
>CBEULQ010000934.1:0-1513 GCA_965543975.1 uncultured Desulfocucumis sp.
CCCCGGTAAATACCGGAAGAAATATTCTCCTTATCCCCGAAAGGTTTTATTGGAGCCCCTGAATTAAAGTTATGTGGTGAGTTTTCATTAACGGGCATACTGCCGCGCAGCTCTTTATTTCCGGTGGATGCACCCAGCCCTGGATCCTTAAGTTGAAATTCCCGGACCAAATCCTCAATAACGGGCTCGCTCAGTGAAAAATCCCGCAGCGGCACAGACAAGCCCCGTTTGTTAGCCTCCTGCCACAGCATGTATTTCAAAGGAGAGATATTCTTTCCCCTTGCCTGTTCCCTGGTATCCCCGCTGATGCTGAAATAAAAAGTTCTGGCGGAAAGGCCTTGCTGCTCCAGTTCCCCGGACAGGGTCCGATCTATATCCCGCATTAGCTCACGGCCGTCGTCTTGCCCGGTCATTTGCAGAGATACCGCAATTTTGTTAACCCTGTCCCCCCCTAAATAACCGTCTTCCTGACACTCCCGTATTATTGCGCCTAAGGCGTTATTCATATCTGAATTTAACAGGCCCGGTTTCTCTATAACCAGTCTGCCGTCCTCATTATAAGCGGTAACACTTAGCACCCGTTTTTGTTCATTTATACCCAATTCCAGGCTGGGGTTGATATCCAGTCCTACATAGGCGTAAACCCCCGTATCCGTTACATGCTTGAAAAACGATATGGATATCAGGCAAAAAATTATGAAGGACGCCGCTATGGCCGCATATTTAAGGGGGTAATGCCTTACCCGGATTATATCGGCGGGCGAGTATTCTATTTCATCTCCGGGATATAACCCTTTTCTTGTTTTTACCGCCACAAATTCACAATGCTCGTTCATCAAAACGGCGCGGTCAGGATATACTTCGATTACAGTTCCCTTACAGGGCATCGCTTTCACCGCCCCTGTCCATTTTCGCCACATATTCCTTCATGGTGTCCAAATCGCTTAATAAAACCAGGCAAATAGCTATTATATATTTCCTGTGGCGCTCAACGGTTTTCTTGTTTATTTTTATATTTGTCAACAGCATCTTTAAGGGTATAGTCCCATATTTGACAAAATGGTTTTTCATTTCGGGATCTCCAACAATATTTTTAGCTATCCGGATACAAAGCAACCGGGAGTCAGCGTGTTTGGGAGTTTCTTCTATCAGATCCCGAAAGTTGATATTATACCGGGAAAGACTTTTTACATAAGCCTCCATTTCCAATTTAACGTGCACCTTGTCGGTAAAACTCACGTTATCGGGCAGGGGTATTTTCTCCTCGTCCAATATGTAAAGGTTGTGTTCCCGGTAGCATTTACAAGAACGATGGTAGTCTATAATTCTTCTTTTAATTACCTCCGCAGCAAAGGAGTGGAAGGTGCGCAGACCCGGCTTGTACCCGTCAATAGCCTCGTTAAACGCCATCATGGCAATGCTGTATTCATCCCGGTTATAAATATCTTCGTAACCGGTTGAATTTTTTGATGCTATTTTTTTAATAAATATTTCGTGATCGGAAATTAGCTGT
>CBEULQ010000935.1:0-1504 GCA_965543975.1 uncultured Desulfocucumis sp.
CCTGAACAAAATTATGTTTAGAAAGAACCTTCCGGATAAATTCCTAAGCCTTTTGCTTTTTTTTAGCCATAATTTTGTTCAGGGGTAATTGAATAAAATATAGGACTGCGGCAATGGCCAGAGTACCCCCGAACCAAGCAATAGATGAAAAATGATACCATAACAGAAGGTATATGGTGGATATTACTATTGACATCAGCATCAATGGGAAAGCCACTTTCATAAAACCAAGGAAACTTATCAGTACACCCCTTTTCTCCGCCATACCGATTACCACCACATTTGCGGAAGCCCCTATGATTGTGCCGTTGCCGCCCAGACAAGCTCCCAGCGACAGCGACCACCAGAGAAAATTAAGGTTTTCTATATTTCCCAGCCTTCCCATATCCTGAATCAATGGTATCATTGTGGCTACAAAGGGTATATTGTCCACAAAAGCCGATGCTATGGCTGCCAGCCATAAAATAAGCAGTCCCGAGGAAAGCACTTCACCCCCGGTTACCTCCAATGAATATCTGGCAAGGGTCTCTATAACCCCCACATGTTCCAGCGCCCCCACAATAATAAATAAACCAAGGAAAAAGAATATAACAGGCCACTCCACCGTCTGAAAGGTATGTTCGGGGTCCTCCCTGCTCAGCAGCAGCAACAGGCTGGCACCGCTTAAGGCAATCACGGAGGATTCCAGGTGAACATACTGGTGCAGGACAAAACCCATAATGGTCAGAAATAGAACCAGTAGGCACCTCTTTAACAGGAAGATATCCTTTATTTCATCCTTTTCGTCAATATTCATAAGCTCTTTTTGGCGTTCCGGAGTGGTTACCAACTGGTTTTTGTATATTATTCTTAGAATAAAAACGGTGATAATATATATTACCGCTATCACCGGGGTTAGATTTATCACAAAATCCATAAAGCCAAGCTTTGTGGCGCTGCCGATCATAATGTTTGGAGGATCTCCGATCAAAGTAGCTGTTCCGCCAATGTTTGAAGCAATTATTTCCACCACAAGATAAGGCATGGGGCTTACCTCAAGCTTGTTCGCGATGGCAAAGGTAACCGGCACGATCAACAGCACGGTGGTAACATTGTCAAGCAGGGCGGATAACACCGCCGTTACCAGGGCCAGCGAGCCCATTATCATCAGCGGTTGCCCTTTGGCAAGTTTAGCCGCCTTTATGGCCAGAAACTCGAAAATACCGGTTTGCCTGGTAATGCCCACGATAATCATCATCCCCACCAGCAGGCCGATGGTATTGAAATCTATGGAGTGCACCGCTCCTTCCGGCGATACTATGCCCGCCAGGCCCAAAATAGCCGCTCCCACCAGGGCAATTGCCGTTCTGTGTATCTTTTCGGATACAATAATGGCGTAAGTTATTATAAAAACTGCTGTTGCGAATACAACCTGGGTATTCTCAGACATACAACCCCTCCTTTAACTGTATTGGCTAACTCAAGCTATTAAGGACATACACAAAATACCCTGATACATTAATCA
>CBEULQ010000936.1:0-1503 GCA_965543975.1 uncultured Desulfocucumis sp.
CAGGGTTTCCTGCCTTACAATAACCACCGTCTGGGCCACTGTATTTTCAGTGTTGTCTACAATAAGGTGGGCACCCTTAATCTCGGCCAGGGTAGCCAGCGGATCGGGCAGGGTGGCCGCCTTCACCGTCCCGTTCATCAGCGCCTCCATGCGGAGAGGAAGTTTGGGAATGGCTGTCTTCTTTATTTCCTCACCGGCAAGCCCTTTATCCGTTAGCAACTGGTCGGTGATATATTCGTTGACGGTATTTAAAGACATGGCGATGGGCTGGTTTTTCAACTGCTCCGGGGCGGTTATGCCGGAATTGGGGGCGGACAGCACGGCAAACCTGTTTTCACCCGGCTTGACGCCCTGGGCAACGGCCACGGCCTTTACTTTTGTGCCCGAGTTGTTCATAGTCGCCACCGCCAGCATGTCCCCCACACCGGCGTCTATCTGTTTTGCCACGAAAGCGCTGTCCCTTTCCAGGGCACTGGGGAAATCAACCAGCTCGATATTCAGACCCTCTTCCTTGAAGTATCCCTTTTGTTCAGCCACCCAGAAGGGCAAATTGTCCGCTATGGGCAGCATGCCCAGGGTTAGTTTAACCGGCTCGTTACTGCCGCACCCGGTAAGCATCAAACCGGCCAGAATAACCATACACAAAAAAAACCTTTTGCCTGACTTGATCAAATACCGCCACCTCCAAGATCAGGGGGCACATTCCCGGGGTGGTTAATTTCCTCATTTCTTAATAAATCCGGGAAGGAATGTCCCCAACTTATTCAACTATTATGACAAAATTCTCCTTTAAGCCAAATAAATCCTTCATACTCCCTTTATTTTCTCCCGGCCTTAATAGTCATATCGCTATTTGGACAAACATGACTCCCCTGAAAGAGGTTTTTCAAAATAAAAAATTAAAGGGTTTGACAAAATCAATCATAAAAAACAGTATTTACCTTCTGTTTTTTTTACGACATCAATATCAAAATCATTTGCAGCTGAATACTATGGAAGAAAATAACAATAACATTAAAGGAGGCATTACTTATGGGTTACGGTTATGGTGGCGGTTATGGCGGAGGTTTTGACGGCAGCTTTATTCTCTTCTTGATTCTGATTCTGCTGGTCTTCTCGATGCCATATTATGGTGGCTATTGCGGCGCACCCAAATAATATGTGCCACATCAATTAAAGCCCGTAAAAAAAGCCCAGACCTGCTTGGTTTGGGCTTTTTATTCACTATGGTCCGATATGATTGCTCTGGTGTATACGGGGGTAATTCCAAATTCACTTATTTTTTGCCATTGTTGGAGGCTGGTGATTTTTCCTGGTCAATTATAATTGATCCATCACCTGAGGAAAAAGAATTATTGCCCGCAGACAATTCAATTTTATTTGACGGCAAATTAAATATTATATCACCGATATTAAGGACTGCACCGGAATGAATACAATTTATCTTTAATCTACCGATTACAATTTGTGCCATTTACTACCACCTAGTCCAGAAACTTTATT
>CBEULQ010000937.1:0-1501 GCA_965543975.1 uncultured Desulfocucumis sp.
ATTTGTACTTTGGCCGTCTTTATGGAAGTCGATTTTATCACACTCTATAGTAATTCTAATGATTAATATTCAACCACTATTTTAAACCGTTTACCCCCGGCTGAAGCTTTTCCGCCCGTCCAATTAATTTTTTTTAATTTTACATTCTTATTTTCAAGGTTTTTCCCGGAAAAAAAGAAATAAATGAGCTATTAGCTCACCTTTATTAGTCAAATCTTTAAGTAAACCACCATGGGAGTTGGTTCCACGTAAACAGAAAGGAAACAGAGATGGCCAGACTGGAAAGGTTAAACATGGTGAGAGAGATGGCGGCGGGCACCGGCCACCAGAAAAGAACCCCATGACCACCGTGCGGGGCTTTCTGCAGCTTATGGAAGGTAAAAAAGAATGCAGTCACCACAAAGAATATACGATATAATCTTTTATGCAAGATTTAAAATGCCGCTATATTAAAGCAATTTCTGTAGTTTATCTTTATCCAGCAACACAATGCCCTGTTTATCCAATTCCAGTGAGCCATCCCTTTTAAGGCTGTTCAAAATACGGTTTATGGTCTCCCTGGTGGTGCCGATCAGGTTGGCCAACTCCGGATTTGTCAGCCTCATGGATATCCTAACGCCAGCGCCTGTGTCCTCCCCGTGCTCTTCCGCCATGTGCAGGAGCACCTGCACCAGCCGGCGGAGGGTATCATTTAAGGCCAGGTTCATTACCTTCTCCTGGGCCTGGCGTAAACGTTTGGCCATAATTTTAAGCATGGCCAGAGCTACATCTGAGTGGCCGGTTATTAGCCCTTCAATGTCCCGGTTGCGGATGACGGCAACTTTGGCGTCTTCCAGCACTTCTGCGGTTGCAGGATAGTCACCGCCGTCAAAAAGCACTATTTCCGCAAAAATATCTCCGGGATGCACCAGATGCAGTATATGCTCCCGGCCGTCTTCCGCCTGCCTGGTTAATTTCACGAGTCCGCTTTTTAAAATAAATACGGCTTCTCCCGATTCTCCCTCGGCGAATATCATTCTCCCCTTTTTGTAACTCCTAACCAGTACTATGCTGTCTATCTCCTCAAGCTGCTCCGGCGAAAGACCGGAAAACAGGGGAACCCTCTTTAAATATTCAACATATTTACCCAAAGACATCTCCTCTTCAACGTTTTTTAACCCGACTTCAATATGTATATTATTTCGCCCGGGCAAAACAAGGAATATTAAAACAATAAACTGATTATACCATACGCAAACTACTGGATTACAGGTATGGGAAGGTAATCCGGAAAAGTGCTCAAAGACCAGGATGGGAATGGAACATTAAACCTTTGGCTTTAAATAGCCAGCGCTGCTGAAGTGATAGGGCGTTAAGCAGGCCCGTAACCCGGCGGCAAGCTGGACTCTGTGGTATTACCCGTTGGCTGAAGGTTAAACAAAACATATATTGTGGTGCCGGTGGAACCGGTATCAACTTTTATGGATGCGTTATGCCTGGCCGCAATACTATAGCACACCGC
>CBEULQ010000938.1:0-1501 GCA_965543975.1 uncultured Desulfocucumis sp.
ATAATGTCTATAAATACAAGATACAATAATCAATACATGTCCTATTGTCCGTTATGAAACAATTTGTATTAGGGTGTTCAGAAAAGGAGGAAAGATGGTGGTGGCAAAAAAGGAAGACAGGCGGGTGCAACGTACGCGGAACATGCTGTTTGAAGCATTTTTGGACCTCATGATGGAAAAGGGATACGATGCAATAACAGTTCAAGACATTATCGATCGGGCGAATGTAGGCCGATCCACCTTTTATTCCCATTTTGCTGATAAAGAGCAGCTTCTTTTGGGCAGCTTCGGCCAACTGAGTGAGTTCCTAAAACTGCAAAGGGTAAATTACCCTATACCTGAAGTATCGGGCGAGTACCGGTTCGGTTTCAGCTTGGCCATGCTACAACATGTACAAAGTCATAAGCGGATATATAAGGCAACCGTCGGTAAAAAAGGCGGGGCTATCGTTTTGCAACATATGCAACGCATGCTTGCTGACCTAACCCGGGATGAAATCGCGGCGTTTTTGCCATACTCCACTTCTTTACCGATTCCACAGGACGTTGCGGTAGATTTTGTCGTGAATACGTTTTTGACTTTATTAACCTGGTGGATGGAGCGAAATATGCCTTGTTCTGCAGCAGAGATGGACCGGATATTTCACAGGCTGACGCTTTCCGGCCTCAGTGCGCTTCAAGAGTGCAAAGAGTTGGACAATCAACCAAATTGATGTACAAGATGAGGGCTACCACTTTGTTTATATGTCCTCAGTAAAGGATGTTTCGTTTAAATAAATTTTCCCTTGACTTTCTACCCAAGTGGAAGGTTTATAATATATATGGGTGATGAATATGGACAACTACATGACAATAGGTAAAACAGCCCAGTTAATAAACGTAAATCCAAGGACATTAAGGTTTTACGAGCAGATTGGCCTGGTTGTTCCCTCCAGCCGCAGTGAAGGCGGTTATCGGCTTTATTCCCAGCAGGATTTTGAACGATTAAAATTTATAATCAGGGCAAAAAAAATAGGCCTTACCCTGGATGAGATAAAATCAATACTCTCCTTGACCGGGGAAGGGCAGTGTTTATCAGTAAGACAAAGGGTTGGAGAACTTCTTACCCTTAAAATAAGTGAGATAGACAACCAAATCAGGGAATTAGTAGAGTTAAAAGAGGAGTTTGCCAATTTCAAGAATTATCTCGGCAAAAAGAGGGCCCATGCTAAAAATAGTTCTGCATGTAGCTGTTTAGATTAAAATACCAGCAAATATTTTGTTCGAAACTATTGACCTTCCACTCAGGTGGAGGGTCTATCATTTTTTTAAGGCGTACTTGCAAGAAAATAATCTGGAAAGGGGGTGTTTTCATGGGCAATAGTGGTTGTGGATGCGGGTGCATGGGTAAAGAAACAAAGGACAAAAAGGAAACCGGACAAAGTAAGCCGGAGCAGAAAGAGAAGAAGTAGCCATCAAATATAATTAATTAAAATTCTTCTGCCTTGCAAGTACGCCATTTA